>CAIJLM010000555.1 GCA_903821495.1 uncultured Chthonomonas sp.
CGACCTCGTGACGCTGGCGCGGGGCGACATCATCACCTACTCCACCTCCCCCACCCCCGCCGTATTAGAGGCGGACGACATAGTTCTTACGCCGGAAAGCGTACAGTTCACCCTCGTCCACGATTCAGGAGTCGAAAAGTACCGCCTCCCCATACAACTCCCCATAGGCGGCGCGTTTCAGGTGGCGAACGCCCTCGCCGCAATTGGAACAACGCTACGTCTTGGAATAGAGCGAGACGTAATACAACGCGGCTTGGCGCAGATGAATCGGGTTCCCGGACGCTTCGAGGCGGTTCCTACAGAGGGGCGCGGGTTTCAGGTAGTGGTGGACTACGCGCATACGCCCGACGGACTGGAGAACCTGCTGAAATCGGCGCAAGAGTTAAAGCCTTCGCGTGTTATTGTCGTGTTTGGTTGCGGCGGCGATAGAGACCGAGTCAAGCGCCCAATGATGGGGAATCTCGCGGGACGTATGGCGGACATCGCAATAGCGACCTCCGATAACCCGCGCACGGAAGACCCCGATGCGATACTCGCCGAGATTTTGACGGGTATGGATAAGACGCAAGACCCCGCCCTCAAAGCCGAAACTCATGTCGAACCCGATAGGCGCAAAGCGATAGCCCTCGCCATTCAACAAGCCCAAAAAGGCGACCTTGTACTGCTCGCCGGCAAAGGACATGAGGACTATCAGATTATCGGAACTGAAAAACTGCCCTTCGACGATAGAAAAATCGCCGCTGAGTTTATCGCGCAACTGCCTGTAGCGGGAGGCGTAAAGTGATTTCGCTTCCCCTATCGTGGCTCTCGGAGACGCTAAACGCCTCGCCTCAAAACACCCCTAACAGCGACTTCACGGGTATCTGCACAGATACGCGCCAACCCGTAGCGGGAACGGTCTTTCTCGCGTTGCAGGGCGAAAACTCGGACGGACATCGCTTCCTCAAAACCGCTGAAGAGAGGGGCGCAGTCGGCGCGGTAGTCGCTCAATACGACCCCGCTGTGACGATTCCGCAGTGGGTCGTCAACGATACGCTTCTCGCTTTGGGAGAGATAGCCTTAGCGTATCGCAAGCGCTTTCGGCTTCCCGTTATTGGCGTTACCGGAAGCGTGGGCAAAACATCGACGAAAGAGATGCTTGGCGCGATGTTAAGCGCATTTGCGCCTACTCTGATTAGCGCAAAGAACTACAATAACGAGATTGGCGTGCCGCAGACGCTCCTTCAACTAACCCCCGAACACCGCGCCGCCGTTATCGAAATGGGGATGCGCGGCATGGGGCAGATTGAGTATCTGGCGCGTATCGCGCAACCGACTATCGGGCTTATCACGCAAATCGGGGTGACGCATATCGAACTGATAGGCTCACAGGAGGGAATCGCCCTCGCGAAGTCGGAACTCCTAACGCAACTGCCGCCCGATGGAACCGCTATCCTGCCGATAACTTCGCCCTACGCCGACCTGCTGGAAGAGCGAACGCCGCAAGGAACACAGATTATATGGTATGGCGTGACGAATGACGAGAATGCCAACGTTCGCGCTCTGCCCGATTCTATTCGCATTGATGAGAGCGGCAAGCCCTCCTTCGATGTAGTAATTAACAGCTCTGATTATTCCGTTTCGCTAAACGCGGTAGGGGCGCACCACGTCCACAACGCAACTGCCGCTCTCGCTGTCGCCTTCGCCCTCTGGCTGGATTACGATGAAGCGATAGCGGCTCTGGAGTTGTGGGAGGGGGCGGAGGGGCGCATGACCGTCCGCCAGAGTCCGCTCGGCTATCGCGTGCTGGACGACTGCTACAACGCCGCCCCGGAAAGCATGACCGCCTCCCTCGCCACACTGGGCAGGTTCGCGTGGCGGGGCGGCGGAGTCGCCATTCTTGGCGATATGCGCGAACTAGGCGCGTTCGCGGAGGAGGCGCATATTCAGGTAGGGCGCGTTGTGCAGGATTCGCCGATTCGGCTATTAGTTACGGTGGGGGCGTTGGCGGAGGGGATTGCGGCGGAGGCGCGTAGGTCGGAGAAGCCGCTTCCCGCATTCGCGCACTTCCCCGATTCAAAGGCTTGCGCGGCGGGTATACTTGCGCTGTTGCAGGAGGGGGACGCCGTGTTGGTGAAGGGTTCGCGGGCGATGGAGATGGAGAGTATCGTCTCCGTTCTTATGGGGAAGGGAAGTGAAGGGTGATAAGCCTTGTTCTCTGTTTTTTCGGCGCGTTCCTGCTCTCCGCAGGACTGGGAAAGCCCCTGATAGCGCGGCTAAAAAAGTTAGGCGTGAGGCAGACCGTCAGTGAAGACGCGCCCGCCAGCCACGCCGCGAAGCAACACACCCCGACGATGGGCGGCGCTCTGTTTCTGCTCTCCGCGACTATCGTTCCGCTACTCTATCTCGCCCTATCGCCGGAACGCCTTGATGAGATAGGAACCCTTCTGCCCATTCTGATACTCACACTACTGGCGGGAGGCATCGGCTTCGCAGACGACTACTTGAAGGTGACTCGCGGCAAGAACTTGGGCTTAAAGGCGCGTGAAAAACTCATCGCGCAAGCGTTTATCGTTGTCCTCTTCACGATATGGCTTATACGAACCCCCTTCTTTCGTACAGAGGTTCAGATAACCCCGTTTATCGGCGGCGGGGCGCATTTCATAGATTTCGGATGGCTCTACATCCCGCTGATGATACTGTTTCTGGTGGGCTTCTCGAACGCTACGAATCTAACCGACGGACTCGACGGGCTTTCAGGGGGGGTTTCGTTCATACTCTGCCTTACAATGACGGTTCTACTAAACCATAGCGCCTTCCCGCAGTTGGGAGTCTACACCATTGCGCTTGCCGGAGGGCTATTAGGGTTCTTGTGGTGGAACGCGCACCCTGCCAAAGTCTTTATGGGCGATGTGGGGTCTCTTGCGATAGGCGCAGGCTTGGCGGGAGTGGCGATAGTCAGCAAGCAGGAGATACCCTTTATTGTTGCGTCGTTGGTCTGTTGGGCGGAGGCTCTCTCCAGCCTCATTCAGACTTTTGTTTTCAAATACCGCAAGAAAAAGCATGGGATTGAGTATGCGCGTGAGCATCGAGTATTTCGTCGCGCCCCCCTACACCATCACTTCGAGGAGTTGGGCTGGGAGGAGACGGTAGTGGTTCAGCGTTTCTGGGCGCTAACGTGGGTCTGTAGCGTGTTGGCTATGCTCTGGTTCAGGGCGTAGCGTTTTAGGAGAGGAGGAAGACAGTGGCGGCAGGAGTTCGTGTTGGAAAGTTCGAGCGCGTCAATATCGCGCAACGCAAGCCGATGGATATATGGGTTTTCATCTTCACGATGGCTCTGGTTATGGTGGGGCTATGGATGGTCTACGACACCAGTTATATCAAATCTTTCGATGAGTTTCACATCACCTCCAACTCGTGGAAGCCTATCGCAAAACAGGCGTCTCTGGGGGCGTTGGGAGGAATGTTCGCTCTCGTCTTCTGCTGGCAATTTGGCTACTGGCGCCTGCGTCATCTCGCGATTCCTCTCGTTATTGTGGGGGCTATCCTGCTTGTCGCCGTCTACCTACCGGTTATCGGAAAAAGCCTAAACGGGGCGCACCGCTGGATACGCCCCGGAATTCAGCCCTCCGAGTTCGCCAAGTTCTTCCTCATTCTCTATATGGCGCGTCTCTTCTCGCGCAAAGACAAAGACCCCCGCGACTTCTGGGAGTTCGTAGCGCCGCCTATTGTCGCCATGATAGTCTATATCGTCCTCATTGCGAAAGAGCCGGACTTGGGTACGGCGTTCGTGATGTTCCTAACCGGGCTAACGATTTTCGTAGTCTCCCCTGTAAAAAAACGCCATCTCTTCACAGTGATTACCGTTCTTCTCGTGATGGCGTTTCTTGTGATACGCTTCGCTTCGCACGGTCAGGGGCGTATTGAGGCGTTTCTGCACCCAAGCACAGGGCAAAACACCTATAGTTATCAGGTGAAACACTCACGCTGGGCGGTTGGTTCCGGTCAAATTATGGGAGTAGGGCTAGGACAGGGACGCGAGAAGTACTATCTGCCTCAGCAAGACAGCGACTTTATCTTCGCTACGGTTGCAGAAGAGACCGGCTTCGCGGGGTGCCTCGTCGTTATCTCGCTGATACTCGCCCTAGGGCTACGCGGTCTCTGGATAGCCTCCCAAACTCAAGACCCATTCGGGCGGCTACTGGCGGTAGGATTCTCCGCTCTTATTCTCTGGCAGGCGTTTATCAACATGGCGGTTGCGACGATAATGATTCCTGCGACGGGAGTCCCTCTCCCCTTTATCAGCAACGGAGCCTCCGCGCTTGTCGTGATGATGGCAAGCGCCGGCGTACTGCTCAGTATCGCGCAACACCCGCTACCGCCCGTAAAGCGTCGGAAAGAGGTAGTCAGCAATGCGAATCGTAGTTAGCGGGGGCGGAACAGGCGGACACATCATGCCCGCTCTCGCCACGCTAGAGAGCCTTATGCGCCTCTGTCCAGACAGCGAAAGCCTCTACATCGGGGCGAAAACGGGTATGGAGAGCGAACTTGTTCCTCATTTAGGAGTGCCCTATCAAGGTATCGCCACCGATAAACTCAGAAAGACGCTCTCCCTCTCCACACCCAAAGTTCTCTTTTCGGTGTGGCAGGGCTACCGCGAGGCGATAACCTATCTTCGCGCCTTCAATGCCGATATTGTCATTGGCACGGGAGGGTATGTCGCCGCCGCGGCAGTAATGGCGGGAGTGAAGTTGGGGCTTCCTACGCTTATTCACGAGGGGAACGCTGTCGCGGGGCGCACGAACCTCTGGCTCTCCAAGAGGGCGACTCGTATCGCTACCACCTTCGAGGAGGTGGTACACGAGTTTCCCCGCGAGAAAACCGTCGTGACAGGCTTACCGCTTCGCAAGGAGATTGTCGCGCCCAATTCCATTACGCCCGCGCAGGCGCGTCTCGCCTTTAATGGGCTATTCCCGGAGAGGTTCACGCTACTGGTGACGGGAGGCAGTCAAGGGGCGCAGCGGCTCAACTCTGTGGTGTTGGAGGCGGTTCCTGCGCTACTCTCAGCGGGGATTCAAGTGTTACACCTTACGGGGCGAAAGAACTACGAGCAGGTGAGCGTCGTCGCCAAAGCGAACGGTCTACTAGAGCGCGGCGGCTACGCCCTCCTCCCCTTCTGCGATGAGAAGACGATGCCTCTCGCTTGGCGCGCCGCGTCGGCTGTCTTGTGTCGCGGAGGGGTATCCACCTCCGCAGAGGCGTGGGCGAACGGCGTTCCCTCCATTCTGGTTCCGCTACCTACCGCCTACGCCGACCACCAGACGGCGAACGCGCGAATTGTAGAGAGACATGGCGCAGGTCTGCTCCGCCCTGAACTGGGCTTGACCGCCGAACAGTTAGCGCAGGATGTTCTTCGCTTCCAAACTGATACCGCCTACTACGCGCGTCTTCAGCAGGGAGTTCGCGCCTTGAGTTCGCCGGACGCGGCGGACAGGGTGGCGCTCGAAGCGTTACGCCTGACGCGGCGTTAGGCTAAAAACTGTAGTTACAACTTTCCGATTCTGTGTGGGATAGCGTGTTTCGTCAGAATCTGAAAACCCCAAAAACAAAGTCGTCCCCGTCTCGCTTAGATTTGCGAGACGGGGACGATTGCTTGCGAACCCCCTTACGGCTTTCTATCTTTGTCTTTGCGCGGCGGCTCCTGTCGTTGCGGAGGAGGAGACTCTCGACGTGGCACTTCTTGTCGTTGCGGGCGCTCCACAGGACGCGGAGACTCTTGTCTGGGCGGAGGGGACTCTCGGCGCGGCGCAGGAGCTTCCTGTCGTTGCGGAGGAGGAGACTCCCGACGTGGCGGGTCTTGTCGTTCTACAGGACGCGGAGACTCTTGTCGTTGCGGAGGAGACTCTCGGCGCGGCAGGTCTTGTCGCTCTACCGGACGCGGTGATTCCTGTCGTTGCGGAGGAGACTCTCTGTGCGGCGCTTCTTGTCGTTGCGGGCGCTCTACAGGGCGCGGAGACTCTCGGCGCGGTTCATCCCGGTTAGGAGTAGCGGGAGGCGAGTTGCGTCGGTCGGTATCTCTTGCCACAGGAGCCTCTGTACGGCGTGGACTATCCGTCGTCGAAGAGGGAGCGCCTACTGAGTTACGAGCGCGTCGTGCAGTCTCTGCCGCACTGTCTGAATTGCGATTTACAGGGGGCGTCTCATGTTGTGTTGTACGCTCTGTAGGTCGCCCGAATACCGGAGTGCGGTCTACTACTCTCGGACTCGTAGTGATAGTCGGGTTCTGCGTCGAGAATTTGCGGTCTTCCGCTTTAAGAGCGGTTCTCGCCTGCGGCGCTAGGCTTGTCTCCACACGATTCGGTAGAGGGGCGCGATAGACAGGGCGAGCCGCGATGTCTTGGCGCGGTAGTGTAACTCGCTCCATCACCTTCATTGATGTTACCGAAGTCGCCGAAGGCTGGATATGATTGGGACCCGCTACCAACTCTCCGCGAGACTGAACCGGATTGAAGCGTTGCAACATATCGTTACCAGACGGGTTGTAGACAAACGGGTTATGCGTATTACGGTTCCCAAAGTCCCGCTCGCCTATCGACACGCCTCCAAGCCTCATATTGCGGGGCGTGTAGTTCAGTTTGTCCGCCGCATACTGCCCGGTTCTAGGAGAGGCGGAGTTGAAATTGTTAGTGACGTAGTTGTTGGTAACGTAGTTCGTTACGTAGGTGCGCTGATTGATATACGTCGAGTTGTAAGGTCGCGCATAACAGTGGTTGCGCTCTGGCGCGAAGACTACCGCCAACGTTATCGAAAAGTAGTTGTGCATACGTTCGCAGTAGGGCGAAGGCGTATAGTACACAATCTCATCGGGAGAGATAGGAGCCCAGACCACCGTGTCCCGATAGTGGCAGAAGTGAACAGGCGCAGGACACCAAGGCTGATACCTAGCGCCAGGACACCATGCCCAACCGTAGGGGCGATGCACCCACGTTCCGTAGTGGTAGGGAGTCCAACCCCAAGGCTCGTTGGATACCCATGTCCAGCCAAACGGCTCTACCCATACCCACTGACCATCTGAGTAGGGGCGCCAGCTAGCGGCGACGCGAGGATGCCATACATGACCGTAGGTCGAGTCCGATTCCCATGTCCCATACTGGTCCATTTCGGTAGACATATACGTCACGTTGGCGGGAACATACTGATTTGAGAGCAGAGCTCCATCGTCCATTGCGCGGTCTCTATCCTCATTCCAGTAGTCCCAAGTGTCTTTGCCCGGACTAGAGTAGAGTTTATAGTTGGACATAGCGCTTGAGAGGCGCAGATAGTCGCCCGTCCTAATAGTCTGACTGCCTTGCCCGCCCTCTACCGTAGCCTCCCCATCGCGAACGGCGAACTCTACAGAGGCGCTTACGCCAGTTCGTATCTTCGCGGGACCTTTGGCTTTCAGCGAAGCGAAGGGGGTGTCTATCTGATAGACCGCTTTGTTATGACGTAGGCGCAACGACGCAAGACCCTCTTGAAGTTTTATCTCCGTGAAAGTCCCCTCCGTATCGCTATACATAACCTGTAGCGTCGCTAAAGCGGCGCTACCAAGACGCAGAACGCTTCCATCGTCGAACTGTAGCTCGGCGCGTCCCTTCCGCTCAATCCATATCTGCGCCCCTTGTCGAAGCGGCAGGTTGAGGGAGGCGGAAGACCAGTCCGCGTCGGCGTTAATGCGCCAACGCACCGTCCCGTTCAGATAACAGATTCGCGCCATTCGCACAGGGGCTTCTTTGCCTTGCGTGGCGGCTTCTTCACGCGGCGCGGCGGGTCTCGCGGAGTCGTCTTCACGCGCAGGCGGCGGTTTCGCCGTATCATCTTCGCTCACCGCAAAACCGCCATCGTCGTTCTGGGCGTAAGCGGGAGTCGCAGAGAGAGCGCAAAGGCACGTCAGGGTAAGAAGTCCTGATAGCCAGATAGAGGTAGATTTGAATATTCGTTTCATTTTTTTGCCCTCCGCGTTCAGTAAGTAGTAGCGCGGTTTAGATGTCTTAATCTCTATTTTCAAAATACGGGTTGTATCTAGTAGTGTGACGCATTTCTAAAATAAAATCTAGGGGTACACTGAACTGTTTGCAATCCGTCCGCAAGGAGGCGAATCAACATGAAATACGCGCTACTCGCCGCGCTTCTGCTAATCGTTTGCGCCCCTACCCGCTCTCAGTCGCAGGTCACGCGCTGGCATCTGCCGCAGGGAGCCATCCAACCACAAGCCGCCGTCGACTCGAAAGGGGGAGTCCATATTCTCTACTTTCAGGGCAAGGACACAGCCGGAAACCTCTTCTATATTCAGATTCCCCCCAACCAAAACCGCCCTAACGACCCCATTCGCGTTAATAGCGAACCCAATACCGCAGGGGCGATTGGAACCGTTCGCACGGCGCATATCGCAATCGGCAAAGAAAATAGCGTTCATATCGTCTGGAACGGATTTGGCAAAAAGGCGAACGGCGAACCGACTACCTATCAAGCCTACACGCGCCTAAATGAGACGCGCTCCGCCTTTGAACCTCAACGCAACCTGATAACGTGGGCGTGGGGACTCGATGGGGGCGGCTCTGTCGCTACCGACAAAACAGGCAACGTCTACGTAGTTTGGCACGCTATGGGCGTGGAGAAGGGCGAAGCGAACCGGGGCGTGTATATGACCCGCTCCGCCAACGGCGGCGCGACATTCGAGAGAGAGCGACAGATAAACCCAGAGCCTACGGGAGCGTGCGCCTGTTGCGGGTTAAGAGCGTTCGTAGATAGCAAGGGAGACCTCTCTATTCTCTATCGCAGAGCGAAGGAGGGCGAATACCGCGATACGATGCTCCTTACCTCAAAGGACAGAGGCGCAACCTTCTCGGAACGCGCCCTTGCGGGATGGAAAATCAACGCCTGCCCCATGAGCACCTACTCTCTCAGCGAGAGTAACGGCAAAATACTTGCGGCTTGGGAGACAGTGGGGAGAGTTCAGTGGGGCGTGTTCGGCGACGGGAGCCCCTACGCAGTCCGCGCCACTCCCGCCGCTAAGGAGGTTCAGAAGCACCCCGTAATTATCGCCAACGCGCAGGGGAAGCGGCTACTCGTATGGACAGAGGGCACAGGCTGGCAGAAGGGCGGGGCGTTGGTATGGCAGGTGTACGAAGCCGATGGAAAGCCAACCAGAGAGGCGGGGAGAGTGGACGGCGTACCGGTCTGGGGGTTGCCTACCGCCTACGCTCGACCAGATGGCAGTTTCGTTATCGTATATTGAGGTTTTGCACATGCCTCCTCCACTTCTCAAAGGAGAGGAGGCAGGGTGGTTTGAGATTGAGAAGTTTGGCGCGTTCTTCTGGGGTGGTTTGCATTGTGCATCTTTTTCGCGCCTTTTCGCGTTTTTCGCGGTAGAATCGCATTTCGC
>CAIJLM010000556.1 GCA_903821495.1 uncultured Chthonomonas sp.
CTCTGGGGCGGTTCTAACATGGACTAGCGCGATTGAATCGTATCTCCTTGTGGCGGGACTGGTAGCGTGGATATTTTTGATTGTGCGTAGCGTTATCACACGGACATCGCCTGCTTTCGCGCTGTTACGCCAGAAAGCGCATGGGGAGACGTTGGAATTCGGCTACCACCCTCGCGTTTTCGTCTTCGTTACCTATCTCGTCCTACCGTTCGCAATGCTTCTGCTGTCTCCTATTATTAGCGCCCTATTTAAGGGAAGTTCCGCGCTCACGTATGCGCGAGGCTATACGATTTTCTATCTCGTAGAGAGCGCCGCGACGCTTATTTTTTGTGTATGGCTTCTGCGTAGGCGCTCCTTAGAGGCGGGACTTTGTACGCCAACGCCCATGCGAGAGGCGTTCGCGAAACTGGGATGGCGCTCCCCCAAAGGGGCGTTCTGGCTGGGCGTTAGAAGTTACGCGCTTTTGCTGCTACCCCTTCTTATGGTAACCGCCTTCTCGCAAAACCTCTTCCGTCACTTTCAGACTCCCTCGCACCCCATTGTTCTCTCTATGGCGCTGATGAATAAGCCGTTCGACTGGCTTCTTCTTCTGCTTGAAGCCGCTGTTCTCGCGCCGATAGTAGAGGAGACGCTCTTTCGGGGGATACTCTACCCCGCTCTGCGAAGCAAGATGGGCGTGATGGGCGGTATCGTTATGACCTCGACCATTTTCGCAATACTGCACCCCACGCTTCCCGCTGGGTTTTTGCCGCTCTTCCTGATGGGCGCGGTAATGGCGTATCTCTACGAAGTAAAGGGGTCGCTTTTGCCCGGTATGATACTTCATGCGCTCATCAACGGTTTTATCATGCTTCTTCAACTCTCCGCGCTTGCGAACTAAACAAATATCGGGGGAAAGTATGGCGGAAACTGCCATTTTGAGGGTACGATTAACACCAAAGGGCGGACGTTCCGCCTTGACGCGCTACGAAGCGAATACGCTTCATGCGCGGGTCTCTGCGCCTCCTAGCGACGGCGCGGCGAACAAAGCCCTTATCGAACTGCTCTCCGATAGCCTGAAAATTCCCAAATCCCGTTTCTCGTTCGCCTCCGGCGAAACGAGTCGGGAGAAGGCGCTACGTGTTGAAGGAATTGGGGCGGAGGAGTTGCAGGCTCGTATCGAAACAGCATTGAAGGTCAAGCGAGGAGAAGAGGGATAGGATGCCACAAGTAAAAGTGATTGTAACGCTCAAGCCGAGCCTACTAGACGCGCAGGGGCGCGTGGTGAAGGACGCGCTGAACAATATGGGCTATACGGATGTGCAACAGGTGCGTATTGGGAAGTATATGGAGGTAGAGGTCAGCGGCGAGAGCGGCGACCTCCACGCGGAGATTAAGGCGATGTGCGAAAAACTGCTCTCAAACCCCGTGATTGAAGACTACCGCTATGAGGTGATAGCATGAGTACCGCTCCAACAGCGGAACGACCCGCCGAAAAGAGCGGAAAACGTCCGCGCTTCGCTGTCGTGCGTTTTCCGGGTTCTAACTGCGACCAAGACGCTTACTTCGCCATTAAGAATGTTCTGAACTGCCCAGTGGACTACGTATGGCATCAGGATAAGAGCCTGCGAGGGTTCGATGTTGTTGTGCTTCCCGGCGGCTTTTCGTATGGCGACTACCTGCGTTGCGGCGCGGTAGCCCGTTTCTCGAATATCATGGATGCGGTTATCGCGCACGCCGAGCGGGGCGGATACGTGTTTGGAACCTGCAACGGCTTTCAGGTCTTGTGCGAGGCGCATCTGCTTCCGGGGGCGTTGGTACGGAATAGCGGTTGCCAGTTCCGTTGCCAACACGTCCACCTCAAGGTTGAAAATACCGACACCCCTTTCACGAACGCCTATAAGGTTGACCAGACGATAAAAATTCCCATCGCACACGGCGAAGGGTGTTATATCGCAGACGACGCGACGCTACAGGAGTTGGAGAGCGCGAGCCGCGTTCTGTTCCGTTACTCAAACGAAAAGGGACGCGTAACCCCCGAAAGCAACCCGAACGGTTCGCTGAACAACATTGCAGGAATCGCTAACGCGAAGTTCAATGTTGTGGGTATGATGCCCCACCCGGAACGCGCTTGCGAGAAGATACTCGGCTCTTCGGACGGCTTAGGCTTGTTCACGTCGTTGGTGAAGGCGTTCGCTTTGCGGTAGGGAGACTACGAACTCCTAATTTTCGCGTCTCTCCTATTCTACCGCTGTCCCGTCTGCGCCAACCAGTCAAGATAGCGGGGGAGAGAGTAGCGCATACCGCTTGCGATACTCTCGCCCCCCAGAAGGCTCCAAGCCGTCTCCCAGTTGACGAGTAGAAGCCCCGAAACCTCATTGTCAGGAAAGCGAAGGCGCGAAAGCCCCCGCCCGGTCAGCGTCGCCGCGAAAATCTGACGCACTTCGGTATTGAAGAAGGGGGGAGTTCGCTCTATCGCCACATCGAGGCTCAGGTAGGGCGAGCCGATAGGCGACAGCTCTTTCTCCACAAGGTTCGTCTCCGCGTCGTCGTAAGAGAGACCAATCTCCTCCTCCATCTCCTTCCACGCGCCCTCCAGAAAGGTCATGTCGGAGCCGTCGGGCTTCTGCGGGATATGCCCCGCCACCGCCATATCCGGCGCGTTGGGCCAGTCCTGAACCGTAGGCGAACGCCTCTGCAAAACTATCAGCCCCGTCTCCGTCTTGAGGGCGATTTCCGTCGCCCTGTGCCGTAGCCCAAAGAGATGGAACGCCCAGCGCGGGGCGGTCACCCCCGTCGTCGTTCCATCGGGCGAAACCAGCGCGAAGCTCTCGCTACGCTCCTTCGCATTCGGCTGTATACGCGCCTCCCACTCGGAAACAAGGCTATCCAGCTCTCTCTGAGAGAGGTTGTCGCCCTGCTTTAGGGCGTGGTATAGCTTCACAATGCGCGGACGGTCATCGGGGTCGAAATAGGGGTTCATAGTTGCGCCATTCACTCCGCAGGCTGTAGGTTCAAGCCCTCTATTTTGCCATCCTTGTTCACTATATAGGTGGCGTTCATCTTCGCGGCGGCATAGGTCACAAGGTAGCGCAAGCGCGTCTTTCCATCCTTCTCCGCTCTCTCTACAAGGGCAAACGACTTCATCTCCCCAAAGGTAGCGAACATCCGTTTCCCTTCTTGCTGAATACGCGGGACGATGAGTTGCGCGGTGGCGGGCGTAAAGAGGTCTGCGTTCGCTCTGCCCTCCGCCGCTTCTAGGAGAATCCCTTTTAGAAATTTTGAGCGTGCGGGATTGTCGTCCGCCACCGTTTTCGGGGCGGCTACCACGACTTTGAGGGCAGGTTCGTAGAGCGCGGCGACTTCGTTGGCGACCTTCTCCGCCCGTCCGCCATCCGAGTTCGTGAGGACGATAACGGTCAATTTATCGTCTACAAAGCGGCTAATCTGTGTCGAGAAGCCGTCAATCCCGCCGCCATGCTGTATATCGCGCCGCTTGTTCACCTCGCCAACGCTCCAGCCAAACCCATAGTCCGCCTTCTCGCCGCTCTTCAAAACCACTCGCGTCCACATCTGTTGCAGGCTCTCTTTTTTTAGGACTGTTTCGGTGTAGAGCGCCGCGTCCCACTTCGCCATATCCAGAACGTTCGAGACAAGCGCCCCCGCCGCAAAGGGTTGCGTCGGGCTAACGAACTCAGCGTTCCCCCAGTCGTTTCCGCGCCACGAATAGCCTATCACCCGCTCAGGAATAACGTCGGCGCGGCTATTGAGGCGCGTATGCGCCATGCCTAGCGGCTTGAAGATACTCTGCGCGAGAAACTGGTCGTAGGGTTGCCCTGAGACCTGCTCAATAAGCATACCCAGCAGGTAGTACCCTGTGTTGTCGTAATGCCACTGGGTTCCGGGTTCAAAATCGAGGGGGAGGTTGCGAACGAGGTCAATGAGCTCTTTTTTCGTATAATCTTTGCGCTGATTGCCATTTGCGAAGAAGCCAGCGGTCTCCGTATAGCTCTTAATCCCGGAGGTGTGGGTCAGGAGGTGGCGCGCCGTCACCTTGCTCCATGTTTCGGGGGTGTCTTTGAGATAGGCGCTAATGGGTTCGTCGAGGTTGATTTTGCCAGATTCCACCAGTTTCATAACGGCGGTGGCGGTGAACTGCTTGGAGACGGAGGCGAGTTGGTAGATAGATTCGGGGGAGGCGCGGCGCATGGATTCGAGGTTCGCTAACCCATACCCTTTGGTCATGGCGATTTTGCCGTCGCGAACCACCGCTATAGAGAGACCGGGTATATGATATTTCGCCATCGCCTGCTTGACAACGCCGTCCACTCTCTCCGAAACGGCTTCCGAGTGTTTGGGAGCGTCTCCCGCCCGTAAAAGGCTGAAAGCCAGCAAAGCGACCACAAAATTCATATTCGTCTCCTGTTAGTGCATGGCGATACGCTCCGTTGTTTTGTCGTATCGCACAAAGTAGCGGCTACTCTTTTTAATGCGCTCCACCACGCCGCCGGGCATAGAGCGGGGCCAGATGTCGGCAATCCATCTGCCATCGCAAGACACAAACCAGTTTCCACAGCGGTTCAGGTAGGAGAGGGTTCGTGTGGAGACCTCTTCCGGGATAGTCGTGATACCATCGCGCACTGCGTTTCGCAAGTCCCCCTGAAAAGCGATAAAATGGGGTTGCATCACCTTTCCCAACTGCTCTATGGAGGGAGTTATTTTACCTGCGCCCTTCGCCGCTAACGACGCAGGGTCGATGGTCACGAAGGTTTCGAGTTCTGCGTCGTACTCTTGTGCAATCGTATGCCCCTCCTCTTTTCCGGCGATTCTACCTCCAATTTTTCGAGCCACGCCTCCCTCTACACGCCGTCCGAACACATACGCCTCCGCGAGAGGATTGCAACTCCAGCCTGTGTCGCCCATCGTCTCGAAAATCTGATTGATGTCGGTACTATTTGCATACGGGTCATATCTCACATGGGTTGCAAAAAAGTAGGAAAACCTTTCAATCCCCGAACGAGTCGGCTCTTCAGAAGCCCACCAGAGGTTATTGACGGCGAGAAACTCCTTGAGCCTGCCCGTATCTACGCGGTTGCCCTTCAAATCAATTTTTTGGTAGGCGGATTTGAGAGTCTGGCTGAGGAGGATGGGAGGTTCAGAGGCATCCCGCTCCGCCCCTTCTACTGGTTTGCGTAGCACTCTCGTGAGGTCGAGTTCGATACGAAGCGTAACGGCGCGAGGCGAGTTTCGAGGCGGGGTGAAACGAATCGCTACCTGGTCTCCTCCCCGCAAAACCTCTCTGTCCAGACACCAGAAAAAGGTATCTCGCAGAGTAGGACGCTCCTTAAAGGGTATGACGATTCCATTCATTTTTACGTTGATGGAGTGTACGACTTGGTCTTGATAACTGCGGTTTTCTTCGGATACGGCGTTGACAAACCCTAAAGGACAGTCGAACTTGACCGTTACGGGTTTACCGGAAAAGGGTTCGCCCCTATCCGGTCTAATGTCCGCCTCTAATGTTTCAAAGATGTGAAACTGTTCGCGGGTATCGATGTGGTAGGTAGGGTGGCGGGGCGAGGTTTCGCCGTCTCCGCCAGACGCGAAGGAGGCGCAGGGAAGCGCAAGCAGCGATAGGAATGTCCAAAGTAGCGGCAATCTCATATAGCGCCTTTTTCTCTTCTATGTATTCGTGAGGGTAGAAGGAGAGCGCAGCGTCAGGGATGATCACTCCTAGAAACATTATAACCTATAATCAGGGCTTGGAGAGGCGCGATTCGACCCTTATTATTACCTGTTTTATCTCATCAAGGCTCTGTTTCAAAGAGTCTATATCGTTCTTTAGCTCTTTTATCTCATCCAGCTCCAGCATAAGAGTCTCATGGTCTTCGGCGGCGCGGCGCTCTGTCGCTCTGTTCAGTACAATTCCCCCTACCATCAGTAGCGGTAAAGCCCAGAGTTGCACCCAACTTCCCCAGTAGAGAAACTTATCTTGATACTTCGTGAGGGCGGGTAGCAGGGGCAGAAACCCGTACAGAAAAAAGAGGTAGAAAGTCCACATAGAGCCGAACCATATCGTGCTAGATGCGGCGATGCGGGTGTTCAAATCCTCAACGCGCAGGTGGTCTAAAGCCTTAATCGCTTGCAATCTGTCCTCTAAACTCTTCTTGGGCATAGTGTCTCCTCCGAGTGTGGCGTTAGTCTACTCAAACAGAGAGGCGCCTCCAGTCGTAGCGTTTGAGGGTGAAGAGGCGCTCTTTCGTCACCGCCGCGATTTTCGAGAGGTCTAAATCTTGCGGCACGATGGGCCAGCCGCTCATCGCCAACAGATTCCCCTGAATCTCGCTCCAAACTTGGGTCTGCTCATGGGGAGTGATGTTGTGATGGGGCAGGGGCGCGAGAAGTTGGTTCATATCGCGAATAGCGCGTATCTCCACGCCCGGAACGCTCTTCACCGTTTGGATTGCGGCGCGGAAGTTCTTTAACGCTCGTTGCAGGTCAACCTCCGATTTGCGGGGCGCAGGAACCCACGCCTCTTTCGGAGTGACCTTTCCGCGTTCAAAGTTCGCTAAATCCCAAAACGCTTCGTGCAGAATGCGGGTCGGGTGTCCCAGAAAGACCTCCTGCCAAAAGGCTCCTCTATCTCTCTGCGTGGCGAGGTTTGCCTTCACGCTCTCTCTGTTCGCTTCCGCCTTCGCGTCGTCCTGATAGTCTCCGTCGTTGAAGCCCCCGCCCCAAGGATACGCCGTTAGCCCGTTAAAACGATGGATACCCCCCTCTGGTATGCGGGTGTGCGCGTAGACGAAGGCGTGAATTCCAAGATGCTCCATCGCCCCGCAGATTTGAGCGCCCCATGTATTTCCGGGACCCGCGAAGCAGGAGGGCATAAGGTTGAAAGCGTCGAGGATAGCCTGCACTCCGGGCTTTTCACGGTGTATCGCTTCCGATACGCCCTCTTCCCAGTCTTTGTCGGCAAGATACTCGGAGATAGTGGGGTGGACGGAGTGAGTGGCGGAGTGAAAGCCGATGTCGTGCTGTTTCAGGGCTTGAATAACGTCTGTTCGCCCCCGCTCTTTCAGTAGCCGCGCTTTCTCCCCCACCACGCACATTGTCGCCTGAACGCCCTCTTCCGCGAGAATGTCGGAGCAGGTTTTGGCGATGTCGTCCGCTTCTAGGGCGACAAGGTCTTCTACATCCATAAATAGCGTTACGTACATTCTGTTATCCCTCCTAACCTGTTAGGGGTGAGCGTTAGGGTCTTCAACGCTCAATCCTTCCGTTCTTGCGGCAACGTTAATCTCTTTATCCGATGAAATCAGAACTACAGGGGGCAATCCGCCCGATAGGTAACGCGAGTTCGCTTCTAAGCAGGTAGCCAACTGTATAGCGTCGTAGCCGCGTAAAGCGTAGGTCTCCGCCAGAAGCATCGCATGGTTGGCAATGTTAGGGGTCACTTCTACAAGGATATACTCCGCCGCCACGTCTCTACGGAAAGAAGATATTGCAACGGTTGCATCGGCGATAGTTATACTACCGCCACGCGCCCTCCGAACAGTAGCCGCCACTATCTCGACTGTTGTCACACGAGCGATATACACAGTGCAACCCGTAGCAGGTTCCAGTATGCTCTGCACCCATAGAGAGCCTCTCTCCGTGACATAACGCTTCGCTAAAGCGCTCGACTCTACAAAGTAGGATGCCACTATCGGCGCTCCTCAATTATCGTTTCAGAGAGAGGTTCGCCCTGTATAGAAACGAGCGGTCTCTCCACCTTCCTGAGAGCGGGTTTTGGCTTGATTTCTGCTATCAACCCAGCCTTGAGCATCCCCCTCAAGACCTCCTCCTCTGAATGCGAATAGCCATTTGGAGTGAGTTTCGCCTGAACCGCATTTTGAATTTGACGTAGTTCGTCAAGTTCCATACGGTCAATTTCCGCCAAAATGCGTGTCAGTGTCGCTTGCGCCATACTCTAACCTCCTTTTACACAAAGACTATCCCCCTACCGCAACTGCACCACCCGTTCGTCTGTGCGAATGTCCTTCTGTTTCAACAGGTCGTGGATAGTCGCGGTTAGGAAGCGGTTTTCGTCTATCGCAAAGTCAATACGCAGTCGCGCCTGATTTCCCGCCCCCGCGGCAGGAAGGCGCACCGTATCTCCTTGGTTCAGCGTAATGACGCACTCGTCCTCTTCGGCTCCGGTGGGTATCCAGTACTCATTACCGTTCGAGCGGCGTTGCCAAGGGAGGGAGAGCCTACCTGCATAGCCCACCTCGCAGACGGGTAGGCGAAACTGCGCCTGCCCCTCCGCCACCGCATAGTAGCGCGTCTCGGAGGGTTTTGGAGTGGGGTAGGGGGTTCCGCGCCGAACTAGGCGCTCGTATTCGGGGCGTTGCTGGCTGTCGCTATAGACTCGGATAGAGTAGTCGTGGTGAACAATCTGGTCTACGCTAAAGCCCGCGCCATAAATCGCCGCGCCCTTCGCCACCGCCTCGAACGGCTCCCAGTAGTGGACGCGCTGAGAGCCGAATATCCGCTCGAAGAGGTCGCGCACGCCCGGCAGGAGGGTAGAGCCGCCCACCAGAAGCACTGCGTCTATCTCCGTCTCGTTCACCTCGTGGCGGCAGTCGTCCAGAACCGCCTCCGTGATAGTCTCTAGCGTTTTGTAGAGACCATTTTTCTCAAGAAGTTCCAGAAACTCAGGGCGCGTAATCTCAATACGTCCGCCGCCTTGAAGCAGGAAGAAACTACTATCTGCAACAGAAGCCTTGTTGCTCAGGTCTTTTTTGATGGCTTCCGCCTGCCCTGCAAGGATGGGGCGTAGGGTGGACTGGTGGGCGCGAAGCCGTTCACATCCAAACTCGGTAATCCATGCGTCAATCGTTTCGCCGCCGTAGGTTAGCCCGCGTCCCGCCACCAGCGTAGCGCGTCGGTTAGCCTCCTGCGCGGTGCGCCCTGTCGCGCTAAAGGGGTGAGTGCGAACGAGGGCGAGGTCGAGGGTTCCTCCGCCAAAGTCTACCACAAGGAGATGCTTCTCTTCGGAGAGGTCTAGCCCGTAACCAAGCGCGGCGGCGACGGGTTCGTCCAGAGCCTTGAACTTCGACACGCCTAGTTTACGCGCTATCTGCCCCAGTTCGGCGCGATAGGGTTCAAAACTGTCGATGGGAACCGTCATCGTCAGGTCGGTGACTTGCCCCTCCTTGCGCCAGAACTGAAGGTATCGCATGAGGCGGTTTTTGAGGGAGGGGTCGGGGGTCGCATGGCTACGTTGGTACTCCGCCATCTCGTCGAAGAGATGTTTCATAAAGACGGAGGCGCACTGACGCGCCGAAATGGTCTCGGTTCCCACCTGCGCTACCGCCTGCTGACTAGAGCGAGAGAGCGTTTTCTTGAAGGAGCGGGCGAGAGGGGTCAGCATCTGAAGGTCGCCGGAGTACATTATCTCGCGAGCGGACAGCGCAGGGCGACCAATCATCGCGTTATTGGCATCTTGAAAATAGATGACGGAGGGGATAAGCGGAGTCTGCCATGCAGGTTCGTACTCCACCAAGTCCTCAAGGGCGACGACAATCGCGTGCGTGCCTACCCACTTCGCCAGTATTGTGTTTGTCGTGCCGAAATCAATCGCCCAACTCGTCTCCATTATTTACCCTGTCGTTTCCGTATTTTAGAATCGTATAGAGGGGCGGACAGCCTCTAGGTGACGCGCCCGTTTTAGCGCCCGCCCGTTCGTAAGGGGTGAGTGCAATACACGAAATTGAAAGGCTTCCGCGTTGCCCGCAGCCACCTCTTCCCAATTCTGGGCGAAGGGGGGCTAGTGCGGGAGGCTTATCACGCTACTATAGCCACCCCTTCCCAACCCTACCCCTTCACAAAGGGCAGGGCGAATGCCAATGTCGGAAGGCTTCCGCGTTTCGCAAAAGTCGGCGGAAACGAGAGTATTGCAAGTCTCCCCTTTGTGGAGGGAGAGACTTAGAAGGGGTGGCTGGGTCAGCGCAGAAGCCTTTTGCACTCGCCCCCGCCGGGTATGCCCCTTGTGAAGGGGCGCTGTCCGCCCCTCACACGTCGCAGACGCGAATCGCCTTCGCCAACGAGGTTAGCCCGTTTTTGGGTGTAAACTCGTGCGCGAGATAGCCCGTGAACTTCGTATCCACAATCGCCTGACAGACTCGCGTGTAGTTCAACTCCTGCGTATCGTCTATATCGCGCCGCCCCGGAACGCCGCCCGTGTGGAAATGCGCTATGTAGGCTATGTTCTCTGTGATTGTCGCGCAGACATCGCCCTCCATTATCTGCATATGGTAGATGTCGTACAGAAGTTTGAAGCGGGGGGAGGCGATACGCTTGCAGAGTTCCACGCCCCATGCCGTATGGTCGCACTGGTAATCGTGGTGGTCGCGCTTGCTGTTGAGGAGTTCCATACAGACATTTACGCCCTGCTCTTCCGCGATTTTGATGATGCGCTTGATTCCCTTTTCGCAGTTGTCCATGCCCTGCGGGTCGGATAGCCCCCTGCGGTTCCCTGAAAAGGTGATGATATTGGGCACTCCCGCCTTCGCCGCTTTCGGTAAAACATCTTCCGCCTGCTTCACGAGGTTTTCGTGATTGGCGAGCGTGTTCCAAGCGTCGGGCAGGCTTCCGATGCCGTATCCCATTGAGACGACCATTCCATGCCTCTTCACGGTCTCCCAGTCGTCTGGTCCGAGTAGGTCTATACCGACAATCCCCATCGGCTTCACCTTCTCGCAGAGCGTTTCGAGGTCTAGAAATCCATAACACCCCCGGCTGATAGACTGTTTGATACGCCCTTTCAGAGCGACAGGAGGCGGCTGGTCTGCGGCGAGCGCCTTTTCAACGCCAATAGCGCCCGCCGCGCCTGCCATTAGGGTAAGGGCGGAGCGGCGGCTGAGTGTGTCTGACATCGGCAAAACTCCTTTCTCAGAGGTAGGGGAAATATGGAAAGAAGAGAGTTTCAAACTCTCTTCTTCAAGTACGACTTATCCTATACAGGTTATTCTCCAACGACCGGAAAGAATCCTGCCCTGCATCCGCCCTAACACTCTAAAGACGCATCTAAGCGAGCGGTTAATTGGCGACCTGCGTGAATCTTTGGATTTCCGCATCTGTAAAGATGTCGAACTCGTCTCGGCTTCGCGTCGAAAACTCGCTCACCACCGCCCCCTCCGCCCCAGACTGAAACCAGTGGAGCGTGTTCGGGTGAATGGTGTACTGCTCTCCCGGCTTGAGAACAATCTCATGCCAGACTGTATAGGTGGATTCTCTGCTCTTAGGAGGAGCCGATACTGGGTTGGGGGCAGGCTCGCCCTCCACATAGAGGTAGACCGTTCCCCAGCGGCAACGAAAGGTCTCCTCCTTGCCAAGTTCGCCATCTACGGTAGGGTGACGGTGTTCTGGGCAGGTTTGATGGGGAAACATCACCAACTCCTTCGCGCAACAGCGCTCGGTGTTGATGTACACTACTACTTCCAGCCCCGTCTCTTCCAGTTCGCCAAGCCCAAAATCGGCGATTTCGATATTTTCAACCTCTTCCGAGGTAAGCGCAATGCCCGCCTTCGCCAAATACTCCAACGAGCGGCGACGCGCTTCTTTCAACTCTTGCTGAGTAATCATCGTAAAAGCCCCTGCTTTCATCAAAAATTTTTAAAAACCGCTTCCAGAAGTGAAATTTCCACCTCTAACGCCAAAAAAGAAGAGGATTCCTCATCCTGAAAACACAACTACACTATAGGCGGCTCGTTCGACGTTTGTCAAGCGAAAACTCTTTTGAAAAAGAAGAAAATAGAAGGGTTTTCGCCTTCGTTTGTCGTAATGAACGCAGGAAGAAGAAAAACGCCTCTTACGTCGCTTGACAGCGTAGAGAGATTATTCTATAATCTCCTCTATATGAGACGAACCCTCTTTTATCGGTGTAACGTTTTTTTTCGCAGTTCGTCTCACTTATAATAGACAAGTATTGGCGGTTCGTGTTTTTTAGGTCGCGATATCGGACATTTCGCGGCTATGGAACCGTCTAAAATAATGCCCTTGCGTGCCGAATTCTCTCCAAGGAGTTCTCAACTATGACGCTATCGCGTATTCGTTTGCGCGGAATGTACGCCCTTCCTCTACTGTTATCGGCGCTCGCCCTTGTAGGGATAGGTTCGCCCGCACTTGCAGGAAAGCCTAAGCCCAAAAAAGGCGCTGGCGCAGGGCTTACCGCTCCGTTCGCCGTCAACTGGAAGTTCACAGGAACACAGTACCCCAATAACCCCACTAGCCCCATAGTAGTAGACAACATCCTCTACTATGCAACGGGCGTTCGTATCTATGCAATGGATGCAAGGTCGGGCGCGCTGAAGTGGAAATATCCCTCCGATGTGACCCTCACCGCGCCCATCCTGACGACCCCTGCGGTAAGCGGCGGAACCGTCTACTTTGGAACAGGCGAAGGTCTCTACGCTCTGGACGCTGTCAGCGGCAAACAGAAGTGGCCCCACTACAATTCAAAAACGGGCGTAGTCACCTCTCCGACGGTCATCAACGGCGTTGTCTACTTTGGTTGCAACGACCAGAAGATATACGCTCTGGATGCGAATACTGGCGAACTGCTCACCAGCGTTTGGGGAACAGGAAGACGCGCCGGACGCGAAATCGGCGGCGATTTTGCAGGCAATATGGTCTCTTCCGGGAGCGACCTCTACTTTGTCACGAGCGACCAGGTGCTTCGCGCTGTCAGTTCCAGTAGCGCGACGCTACGCTGGGCGAAACGCCTGAACACCTCCGCCGCGTCCATGACTCCCACTCTTGCAGGCGAGAATATCTACCTGAGCGCTGGCGATGTCCTCTACTGCTTCCGCGCTCTTAACGGGCAGACCCGCTACTCTATGAACATCGGCTCCGAGTCGCCTTCAGGACCGGGCGTGGATGACGATGGCAACGCCTATGTCACCAACAACGACAGATACCTCATTGCGGTCTCCCCGCGAGGTCGCCCTCTCTGGAAAACTCCTCCTCAGCTAGAGCATGACCCTATTGCGCCTCCCATTGTATCCGGCGACACTGTGATTGTGGGAACCGTGCTTGGAGGCGTGTACGCCTTCGACAGAAGTAGCGGCGCGATGCTGTGGCGCTATGTTATTCAGCCCTCCTCCACGAATAACACCACGATACCTACCACTACCAATGTATCTGGGCTACCTATCGTAAGCGGCGACACCCTCTACATATCTACGGATGACGGAACGCTTACCGCCTTCCAAAACAGAGGGCTAGACACTCAGGCTCCGAAGGTGACGGTTATCGAACCTACGCAGGGCGACTACATTAGCGGACGACCTCCTTTCTATGTCGCCGCGAAAGTGGTGGATGAGGGTTCCGGCTTAGTTCCGAACTCCATCTCCTTGCAGATGGACGGGCAACCCATCGCTAAGAAGCCCTCCGCTCGTTCGTTCTCCGAGAAACCGGGCTTCTCCTTCGATTCGGATACAGGCGAACTAATCTACATCCTTCAGGATAACGATAGCGGTCAGCGTACCACTATCGCCGATGGACACCATACGCTTACAGTCTCCGCAAGAGACTGGATGGGAAATACCGTCAACAAAACGTGGTCGTTCTACGTAGACGACACCATTCGTCCCCGCGCCCGTAAGTCGAAAGCGACCGCAGGCGCAGGTAAAGGACCTGGCGGACTCGCTGGCGGCGCAAGCGGCGCTGGCGGCAAGGGTAGCGGCGGCGGCGGCGGAAACGGCAACTAGCCCGCTCCCCCTACTCACTCAAGAATCAAGACCCGGAACAGAGTAAGCGTGTTCCGGGTCTTGCATTACAAGGGACATTTTTGTATGTCTTTTTGACTTGTATTCTGTTTGCGACGAGGTTCAGAGAAGATATGACAACAGGACGCTCGCAAGAAGAGGTTGAGGCGTGGCTTTCGCTCGCCAACCTACAGTTTACTCCACGTTTGCTAACCGCTCTCCTAGAACGCTTTCAAGGTAGCCCGCAACGCGCTCTCGCCGCTACGGATGCAGAGCGGGAAGACATACCCGGCTGGCTTTCGCGCCATACCGCGCGTCTCCAAGACCCTGCGAACAGGGTGACTGTGAAGCAGAGGAGTTGGCTTCAAGAGCATCCTCTTCGTATACTTCTTGTAAGCGATAGCGACTACCCTCCGCTTCTTCGCGAAATTCACGACCCGCCCCCCTTTCTCTTTGTCTACGGCTCCTACACGACGCAAGACCACCTCGCCGTTGGAATCGTGGGGTCGCGGCGGGCTACGCCCTATGGCAAGGGTATCGCGGAGAAGATGGCGCGAGAACTGACCGAGCGGGATGTGACCATCGTAAGCGGCGGCGCGTCGGGGATAGATACGTCTGCGCATCGGGGGGCGTTGGCAGGGGGTGGAAGAACCGTCGCCGTGCTGGGGTGTGGGGTGGATGTCTGCTATCCTAAGGAGAATGCGGCTCTCTTCAAGCAGATAGTTGAGAACGGCGCTCTACTCTCCGAGTTTGCGCTAGGCTCGGAACCGGAGTTCTGGCGCTTCCCGCAACGCAACCGAATTGTGAGTGGAATGTCGCTCGGCTTGCTCATCGTAGAGGCTCCCAAGAGTAGCGGGGCGTTGATAACGGCGCGGCTAGCCGGAGAGCATGGGCGAACGCTGATGGTCATTCCGGGCAATATAGACCGCCCTATGTCTGTTGGAAGCAACGAACTGCTACGAGAGGGAGCCATACCTATCCTGAGTACAGCGGATATTCTCTACGCCCTCCAACTCGTTCCCGTTCCCTCCAAGAAGGCGCAACAGTTCCAACTCGGCTTAGAGGAGGCTCCCTCCGCCTCGCTTCCGCCTCCCAACCTGAGCGACCTCTCTCCGCAGACCGCGCAGATACTCCAACGCCTCTCCAGTACGCCCAAACATCTGGATAACCTCGCTCAGGAGTGCGGCATAGATAGTTCACAGGCGGGAGTCGAGCTGACCTTGATGGAACTCTCTGGGTTGGTAAGCCGGCTGCCCGGCAATAGCTGGATTCGCGTACCGTGAGAGGAGAACAGAAGCAGAAGAGGCTGGGCGAGGGGCGTGGAAGCCCTCCAATACCCCAAAACTCTTACCGAAAATCGCCTAATTGAGCGGTAATAAGAAGGAGATTCGCGCTTGTCGCTATAAGTGTAAGGGTGTTGGAAATCGGGCGAACAGACCAGCGACTATCAGAAGCGCGGAGGCAAGCACCATGAGTATTCTGGAAACACAAGAGCTTTTAGCGAGAGACGGGGGCGAGAAGGTCATTGCAGACCCTATACCCTCGTTCGGCGGAGGAGTGGGAGCCGACTGTATTGACGAGGAGGAGATAGAGGCGATTGCCGCCGTTCTACGAAGCAAAGCCCTCTTCCGCCACAACCCCAACAGTCAGGCGCGGGCGTTTGAGCAGGAGGCGAACGCCGTATTAGGGGTGCAGAATAGCCTCATGTTGAACTCTGGCACAAGCGGACTGATATGCGCTCTGTTTGGTTTGGGTATCGGACCCGGCGACGAGGTTATCGTACCCGCCTACACCTACATCGCTACAGCGGCGGCGGTGGTCGCTGTCGGCGCGGTTCCTATTATTGCAGAGATTGACACGTCGCTAGGGCTTGACCCTATTGACGTGGAGCGAAAGATAACCCCGCGCACGAAGGCGATAGTTCCCGTCTATATGCAGGGCGTTCCGGGACGTATCTTCTCTCTGCTAGAGGTCGCTCAAAAACACGGATTGAAGGTAGTTGAAGACTGCGCCCAGTGCATCGGCGGGCGCTACTTCGGGAAGATGGTCGGCACGTTTGGCGACGTTGGCGAGTGGAGTTTCAACTACTTCAAGATATTGACCTGCGGCGAAGGCGGTCTTCTCTTTACAAACGACTACAACGTCTACGAACGCGCCTGCTTCGCCTCCGACCCCGCGCTCCCGATGTGGATGAAAGACGAGAAGGGGCGGACCTCATGGCATACTCTCCCGTTCTCGGCGAACTGTTACCGCCCTAGCGAAATCATGGGGGCGATGGCGCGGGTCCAACTGCGGAAACTCGACTCCATTTTGGCGCATACCCGTAGCCTCAAATCAGCCTTTTTAGACGAGGTTCAGCAGGGAGGAGAGCCTCGCGGCTTCGCGCTCCAACACGTTGACGACCCGGAAGGCGACTGCGGAATCAGCGGCGCGGTTATCTGCCATACTACAGACTTGGCGAAGCGCTACTTGGAGGCGTTGAAGGCGGAGGGACTCTCCTGTGGAACCGCGCACAACGCGGGTTTCCCAGATAGACACATCTATCGCTACTGGGATTCCGTTTTGCAAAAAGCAAGCCCTCACCCTACAGGCTACCCTTGGAACGACCCAAACTACCTTGCGAAGGGCGGAGACGCGCAGTACGACACAGAGATGTGCCCGCAGTCGCTGGATATTCTGAACCGCTCGCTACGCTTCGGGTTTAATATGCGAATGACGACGGAACACGCCCGCCTGATGGGTAGAGCGATTGCGAAAGTGGATAGACTGCTACGGTGAGCGGGGAGACGCAAGCGATATTTAACATCCTGCTCGCCCCGAACGCCTTCAAGGGGAGCCTGACCGCCCTCTCCGCCGCTCTTGCGATGGACGAGGGGATTCGGCGCGTAGGCGGTCTCCCCAACGGCGTAGCCCTGAACACGCTCTTCGCTCCGCTGGCGGATGGCGGCGACGGCGCTCTCGAAACGCTTATCTCTGCGACAGGCGGGAGCCTCGAAAGCGCGGAGGTTCAAGACCCGTTGGGGCGAACCATTCAGGCGCGGTGGGGGCGGCTTGGCGGAGAGCATTCGCATATCGCCGTGATTGAGATGGCGGAGGCGAGCGGGTTGCGCCTCCTACAGCGCGACGAACTCGACCCGCTTCACGCCTCCACCTACGGCGTGGGACAGCTGATGCTGAAAGCGATTGAGGCGGGGTGTCGGGAACTTCTCGTAGCGATAGGCGGTAGCGCGACAAACGACGGCGGCGCGGGAATGGCGCAGGCGTTGGGTATAAGGTTGCTTGATGAGACGGGGCGCGACCTTCCTCCGGGCGGCGTAAATCTGAACAGGTTAGCCGCGATAGATAGGTCCTCCTCCCTTCTCTCCAAGGATATTCGGGTGAGCGTGGCTTGCGACGTAAACAACCCGCTCTGCGGCGCGGAGGGCGCTAGCGCGGTGTATGGTCCCCAAAAGGGCGCCACAGCGGAGGATGTCGTCGCTCTGGATGCAGGATTGTGGCGCTTTTCAGAGGTGATAAAATCGCAGTTGTCTATTGATGTGGCGGAGCGTCCGGGCGCAGGCGCGGCGGGGGGGCTTGGCGCAGGACTCATGGCGTTCTGCGGCGCGGAGTTGCGCTCTGGCAGTGATTGGGTGATGGAGGTCGTCGGTTTCGAGGAGAAACTGGCGCAGTGCCAACTGGTAATTACGGGCGAGGGGCGGATTGACGGACAGACGGCGCGGGGAAAAGTGATTGCGGGGGTCGCGCAACGGGCTAAGGCGCGCGGCATTCCGGTGATTGCGTTGGCGGGTTCGATAGAGGAGGGCGCGGACGCTCTGTTACGCGAGTCGGGCTTGACGGCGACTGTCTGTATTCTCGATTCTCCCTGCACGGTGGACGAAGCGATGCGGCGCGGCTACGCGCTGATAGCGGACACAACGGAGCGGCTCATACGTTTGAGAGGCGTTTTCGGAGGGCATTTCGTGTTGGAGGAAGGGCGCGGGGCAGGTTAAAAAGCGCTCTGCGTCGTTACACAAAATTGAAGGACAAATTTCGATGAAGATTACACGGTTAGAGACTTTTTTGGTGCAACCGCGCTCCCTCTTCCTCAAAATCCACACCGACGAAGGTCTGGTGGGGTTAGGAGAGCCAGTGCTAGAGGGAAGAGCGAATACAGTCGCTCAGGCGGTACGGGAGTTGGAGGAGTACCTGATTGGGAAAGACCCTACGCAGGTAGTTCACCACTGGCAAGCGATGTACCGCCACGCCTTCTATCGCGGTGGTCCTATCCTCACTAGCGCCATTTCGGGAGTCGAACACGCGCTCTGGGATTTGGCGGGCAAAGCGGTAGGGCTACCTGTCTATCGCCTACTGGGAGGTCCTACTCGCGAACGGGTGCGCGCCTACACCCACGTCGGCGGCAGTACACCCGAAGAGGCGGCGAAAAACGCAAAGGCGGCGGTAGCGCGAGGTTTTACCGCTATGAAAACAGGTCCCTCTGGCGGAAGACCTCCGCGTATTATCGAGTCGTTCGCGTATGTGGATAAGGTGGTGAACACCTTCGCGGCGATGCGGGAGGCGGTCGGAAAAGAGGTAGATATCGCGATAGATTTTCATGGCGCAGTGAGTCCGCAGACGGCGGGGCTACTCATTAAAGCGCTGGAACCCTATCAGCCGATGTTTATCGAGGAGCCTGTGCAGTGCCAGAATGTAGAGGTGATGGCGGAACTTGCCCGAAAGACCCACATTCCTATCGCTACAGGCGAGCGCCTCTTCACAAAGTGGCAGTTCCGCGAGGTCTTAGAGAAGGGAGCCGCCTCGATTCTTCAGCCCGACCTTTCGCACGCAGGGGGTATCTTTGAGTGCCGTCTTATCGCGGGAATGGCGGAGGCGTACTACGCGGCGGTCGCGCCGCACTGTCCGCTGGGGGCGATTTCGTTGGCGGCGTGCGTTCAACTGGATGCCTGTATTCCTAACTTCCTCCTGCAAGAGCAGGTCAACACAGGCGATGCCTATCTCAAAAACCCGCTTGTAATTAAGGACGGCTACATCGAACTTCCGCAAACACCGGGGTTAGGCGTAGAGTTGGATGAGGAGAAACTACAGAGCCAACTCAAAACCGAAGACTGGCATACTCCTCAACTCTACGACCCGGACGACGGCTCGGTGGCGGACTGGTAGGCTTGGCAGTGCGCTGTAAGCGGGCAGACTCCGCAACGGGGATTCAAGGCTTTGCATATCTGCCGCCCATGCGTAATTAAACCGACATGGAATCGGAAGACGAGTTCGGGGGGGACTAGCGCCTGTAGCGCGTCGTGCGCCTTCGCCTCCCCAATTCGTTTTTCGATAAGCCCAAGCCGCCACGCCACGCGAAAAATGTGCGTGTCTACGGGTATAACGGGGCGCCCCATTGCAAAGCAGAGGACTATCGCGGCGGTTTTGGGTCCCACGCCGGGAAGCGCCATAAGACGTTTACGCGCCTCTGTATCGCTCATATCTTCCAGAAAATCGAGATTGTAGTCGTCCTGCTCCGCCTTAATTTGACGCAGAACGGCTTGAATGCGCGGGGCTTTAGAGTCGGCAAGCCCCCCTGTCCGAATCGTGTCCGCCAACTCTTTAACGGGCGCGTCTACTACGGACTGCCATGTACGATAACGTTGCATTAGGTTCGCGAAAGCCCGCAAGGAGTTGGTATCTGACGTGTGTTGCGATAGGATGCACTGCACCAACTCCTCTATGGGGCTGAAGCGGGGAAACCACTCCGCCCTGCCATACTGGTTCTCCAGTATGGCAAGGATTTCTGGTATGTTATGAGGTTTTTGCATATCTATGATGATTGCAATTAATCCCCCGTTTTCGCGTTCAGGTTGGTTCCGACAGCGAGTTCCGCCGTATTCAGGAAGGTCTTCTTGTCGCGGATAATCGCTTGCGGAGGCAGTTGCGGGGTGTAGGTCTGTAGCCCGTCTATCTTCTTGACGGCGGTTCCTATCGCCATAAACTCAATAATTCCGCTTCCTATCTCGTAGACGTAGGTTTTAATCCCCATCACATCGTCCGCGCCACAGGCTTGAGCGTCTCGCGCAATGCGCCCTAGCGCATTTTCACGCGCTTCGTAGATGAGCGAAGTCAGTTCAGGAATCTCGCCGCGCCCTAGCGACTTGAAGGCGGCGGTGATGCCTCCCACTAGCCCTAGCGAGTAGACGGAGACCCCAAGAACCAACTGAATAGGCATGTAGCCCATGCTGACGATATTCCACATCTCTTCGTTGGTGAGGTCGCTGGTGATAGGGGACTGCGTGTACTGCGCGGGGAGCGCCTGATGATAAGAGGCGGTTCCGACCATCATCATCTCCTGTATACCAGAAAACGGAAGAATCGTCGTCTGAATCCCAACTACGGCGTTGGCTCCTGATTGACGCGCCTCCGCGGTGATTCTCTGGAGAGCGAGGTGGCGGGTGGTGTTGAATATCTCGGAGTACTCATGCACCTCGCCGCGCCCCAGACTGCGGAGAGCGCCCATAAATCCGCCGCCCACGCCAATAGAGTAGGCGACATTCCCAAAAACGAACTTGAGAGGGCGGAAGCCCGCATCCATCTGGCAGTAGAGTTCCTGACCGTCGGCGGAGCTAGAAAAGGCGAGTTTTTCCGCGCCGGGAGGCACGCCCTCTTGATGAACGCAGGAGCCTATCGAGAGAAATTCGATATTACCGGAGTGTTGCACCAGTTCGCTGGACACGCCCGTAATTCCAATACCCCCCTGCTTTACCGCCTCTGCGTGCATTCGCTCGTAAGCCTTCTGCCGCCCCTCATGGATAATACTCGTAACCTGCGTGACCTCGCCCCCCGCAAGCGTGCGGAGACCAGAGCCTACGCTTCCCAGAAAACCCATCGAGAAGACGCTGTTTCCTAGCACAAGCGAGCCGGGAGATAGCCCCTTGAGTTTCAAACAGTACATCTCATTTCCAGAGAGACCCGTCATTACAGCCATCGGTGTCGTCCTTTCGTTCTATAGGCGCAGGCGCGAGAAGTGTTCCGGCAGTCCTTGAACTCCAAGTCGGAGGCGATAGAGGGAGCCTGCGTGTTCTCCATCCGTCGCTTTTTCGTCTCCGCCTGCGGTGGTGATGTACATATCTTTGTAGTCGTCGCCGCCGAAAATCACGCTAGAGACCTTCTTAACAGGGAAGTCAATCTGTAGCGTCTGTTCGCCCTGCGGGTTGAGGCGCACAAGGCGGTTTCCATCCCATCGCGCCGACCAGATATTGCCCTCTGCGTCTACCGTCATGCCGTCGGGCAGTCCCTCTTCGGGTGGGTTCGAGGCGAAAAGGGTCTGGTTGGAGAGGTCTCCCGTCGCCTCGTCGTAGTCGAAGCGATAGATTTTGTAGACCATCGAATCCGTGTAGTAGAGGTGTTTTCTATCGAGAGTAAGCCCCATGCCGTTGGAGCAGGAGATACCCTCTACCACTTTGTGAAGCGAGCCGTCTGTATCGAGGCGATAGAGGTTGCCTAATCGGTCTCCGACGGGCATGGTTCCGCAGTAGACTCGCCCCTGCGGGTCTGCGAACACGTCGTTGAAGCGGGAGTCCTCTTCGCCCTCCAGCGCCTCGCGAATAGTGGTTAGTTCGCCGTCTTTCCAGTGGCGTATCCCGCCCTTGTTCATAAAGAGGAGGAGGGAGCCGTCCTCTTGAAAGGTGAAGCCGCCTACGGGGTCGCCGGTATAGAACTGCTCATGCTCGCCCGTTGCGGGGTCGTAGCGAAAGAGTCGCCCTGTGCTGATATCCGTCCAGTAGACGCGCTTTTCGAGGGGATGCCAGAGTGGGTTCTCCCCAACGACGCAGGCGTAATCTGCAATTAGTTCGAGTTCGACGCTCATTTCACGCTCCTTTGTGTGCCATCAATTAGATATACGTTCTATGCACGAGTTTGGCTTCTAAGATTTTGTTGGCTTCTTCTTGAATTTGCTGGCGATAAGAGCCGCAAATACCACGCTATTAATCGCTACAATTAACAGCATACCGATAGCCCGCCCTCTTCTATTCGATATTGTAGCGCGAGATACCTGCGGATTGTCGGGCAGATACTCGACTCGTATGGGGTTTCCTATCTGTAGAGCCTTCGCCTCTTTTGGTACGATGGAGCTTTCGCCTTCGTACTCTACATTTAGCGCGGTGAAGGAGTAGTAGACGCGGTTTTGGGCGAGTTGGGTTATCCGTCCGTTGACAGGCTGGCTTTGACGGTCTAAAAGGCGTTCCGTTTGAAGGGCGGTCACACCCATAAACCCGATAGAACTCGCTATGCAAAGTAAAATCAGAAAGACGAATCCTAACTGTAGGTTATTACTGCCCCTCGTTTTTAGTTTTGCAGGGTCTTTCGGGGGCATTATGGGCATGGAGCGGTCTGAGATATAGCTCGCTAGAAAATGAGATTCCTGCGCCTCTCTCGGAAGTGTGATAGCGGTTTTGAGGCTACGTATCGTATATCCCGGCTTATGGACTTCGATGGCGGTTATATCGCGGAACTCGATTCGTTTGCTTATGAACGGGGCTTCAATGGCTACGCCCTGCCCGTCTATCTGAATTTTCCATCGGTAAAACCAGTATGCGCCGACCATTCCCGCTATACCGAACAGTTGCATTAGGACTAGCGCGATGCGGTCTGCTTCGGGATGCCTGGAGGGGGAGGAGGGCAGTAGAGGAATCAGAAGAGAAAACACTCCACAGGCAATGGACAGGGGACAGGTTATTTTGCGGTGCGGGTAGAGAGTGGTCACTTCCTTTTCTATGCGCCCCCTCATTCTCTGCGTGACAGGCTCCAGGCGCAGTAGCAGGAGAGCGTTCATCTCGGAAGCCCTGTCGCCGACGTACACGAGGTGGATGGTAAGGGGGCTCCCTTCTGCACGGCGCAGACGATAGACAGGTTTGCCCTCTTCAGAACGCACCTCGTAGACCGTGATTTCGTCCCATCGCGCCTCTTCGGTTCCCAGCCATGTCGTCTTTTTTACGCTCTGTTCGTCCAGCGTGTACAGCGCCCATGTCTCTATGCCTATATAGCGAACCGTTAGCGCAAAGAACGCGCCAAAAACCAGAAAGAACGCGCCGAACACTATCCATTCGCCGCTATGCTTGTGCGGCTCGGAGGTATAACCTATCACTCCTACGAGCAGGATGAGCGCGAAGCAACCTGAGAGAAACCAGAACTGTTTTTTTCTCGCGGCGCTACTCTCGAATGTCTGCATGACGACCTCCCAATTCACAAGGTTTTGCTGGCGATAAGAGCCGCCTGTCAAAATACGTTCGCGATACGCTTTGCGCTACGAAGCGGTAGGGAGTGTAGCGTATTGAGAGAGATATTCCAAGACGAACTGAAAATCGGGCATGGATGCGTTCAGAGGTATCTGCGTAGCCCCGCTATGGACGATATAGCCCTTCTGCGGGGTTTGAGTTATGGCGGTTATCTCGCTCAGTTTGATAACTGTTCGCGAGCGTAACGTTCTCTTCTCAAGCGTCTCCTTACCTATACGTAGCTCCTGACGGTAGAGAAAGTAGGCGTCAGCGAAGCAGTAAGCGGCGGCGCTAAGGGGCATGCCTAAGAAAGTGAAAGGGTGGTCTTTAACCCAATCTGATGGAGATAGAAGGCTGAGAGACCCTAAAACAAAAACTGCGCCATTTCCAAGGTATGCGTAGAAGATTGGTCCGCGTTGCGGAAAGTAGGTTTTGCCCCTGTGCAGTATCTCTTCCCGCTTTTTTCTCAGGGCTGGCGCAAGTTTCGCTACGAGTATCTCCTCAAATTCGGTAGCCTTTTTACCCGTATAGCCGAGTTGTACGACGAGGACGCTTCCGTTCTCACCTCTTGCTCTATATTGGGAATTACGTGGCGAAGTCGCTCTCACGTCAAAGTCGACGATTTCGTCCCAGCGTATCTCCCTTGTCTCAAGCCATGTCATCTTTTGGATGCTCTGTTCGTCCAACGCGTACCGCGCCCACGCTTCTAAACCCGTAAAACGAACGATTACGGTAAGCAGGGTCAGCAGAAGAAAACAAAAAAGACCAACCCCTATTTTGTCTAAGCGCGTAGTTGGGGGGGAGTCGAGGAAGAGCGCTACAACGGACGCAAGCAGAAACAGCCACATCGCCAATAACGCATAGAACCCTCGCTTCGCGCCTACGTCGCCCTCGAATGTCTGCATAGCGTCCCTCCTTTTTGTATGATTCCATTATACGCTAAAAAGAGTCTTATACAAAACTTAACAGAGAGGCTTTCCGCTTTGTGGTAGACTTTTGTAGTGTAGAACTGACGGGGCGAAACCCCGCAACATCAACTACATTGCAGAGGAGAAGAGAGCATGAGCCGCGTTATTCATTTTGAGATTCATACCAACGAGCCGGAGAGAGCGATAACGTTCTATAGCGAACTGTTCGGCTGGACATTCAACAAGTGGGGGGAGATGGACTACTGGGTTATACTGACTGGCGAAGGACCCGGTATTGACGGCGGGCTGATGAAGCGCCCTTGCGCCCCCGAAGGAGAGAGCATTTTCGCGTATGTGTGTACGGTAGATGTGGCGGATGTTCACGTCGCCACCGCTCGCGCTATCGAGTTGGGCGGTGTTGTGGCTATGCCCGTCGTGGCGGTTCCTACGGTGGGTTGGTTGGGGTACATAAAAGACACCGAGGGCAACACCTTCGGCATGATGCAGATGGATCCTTCCGCCGCGTAGGGCTTTTGACGTAACGCCCATAGATAAGCGAACCGTCTCGCCTCGTAACTACTCAGCCTCTCTTTAGGGGAACCTAACCCCCGTCCCCTTCCCGGCGCGGGAAGGGGTGACTCCAACAAAGACGGCGTTACGCTAGGATAGGCTTTGGCATAGGTCAAAAACCTATCGTTACATCGCCTCCGTTATCTTCTTAGCGACAGTGGTTCCCCCTTCCCGTTTCGGGAAGGGGGCTAGGGGGTTAGGTCGCATTGCATAGGGCGAGAGCGAAAGGCTCTACGCTTCTCCCTTTGAGGCTAAAACCGCGCCCCCAACCTCTCGAACTCAGACAGCAAAATTTTGGCGACATGGGAGTACGTAAAACTCTCTTCGAGATGCGTCCTCGCCCGTTGACCCATCTCTTTCGCCGTTTTCCTATCCTCAAAGACCTGCCGCATAAGTTGGCGCAGGCGCGGAAGCGAAGGCTCCGCCCACTGGTGTCCCTGATAAGTAGGAATTTCGCGCCAACTCGATTCGGGCACCTCCGTCAGCGTGTAGTCCAGAAGAAAGCTGTTCTCCTCACTCATAAAGGCGGTCTGTCCGCTCCACCCCGTGCCTATAACGGGAAGCCCCATCGCCATCGCCTCCATAAAAGGGCGCCCCCATCCCTCTCCGCGAGTGGGGAGTACAAAGCAGTCGGCGGCGCGATAGAGGTTTGGCATCTGCGCGTCCGGGATGTTCGTATCTTGGAAGATGACGAGCGGAATGCGGTTCGGGTCACAACCGACGGTCTCCGTCAGGTAGGTTGAGACCCTCTCTACAATTTTTTCGGTGGAGTAGCCGAAAGAGGAGTGCGTCTTAATAGTGAGCGACACATCCTCGTTCCTGCTGAACTCCTCCACGAACGCCCGTATCAATACATCCCACCCTTTACGAATCTGCCAATCGAAGACAGAGAGGAAGTTATAGCCACGCGCCTCCTCAATGCCTAATGGGGCGCAGTTCGGGTTGTAGGGGGTCAAATCGATAGTTCCCGGCACGACGCGCAGTTTATCGGGGCGCACTCCCGCAAAAGTAAACGTCTCACGGTTGAACTCTGTGGGAACCCATATCTCATCCATGCGGTTGCACGCCTCTACCCAGTCGGCGGGAAGCCTGTCCGTCTCGAACATCGTGCGCCCCACATTCACTCGCGCCTGCGGGTCGCGCTGTAGGCTTGGCGCAAGGATATGCGATATGCGTATAGGGCTTGCTTGCGCGGGGGTTTGGAGGAGTTTTTGCAGGATACGCTCGCGTTCGCGGGGCAGAGCCGCTATCTTATTACTCCACCGCAACTCTCGCGCAGCCACGCTAACCCCTACCGATTCCAGAGCGAACAGAAAGTGCCGCGCCTCGTCTGCGTAGCCGCTAGGGTCTAGCAGAGGCGCAGACCAGAGAACAGAGGAGAGCCTCGTCTGATTTTGTGGCGCAAGCGTCGCGCTAAATCCTGTTGTCAAAGCGCGTAGTTGGTTCCGCAGTTCGGAGATTTTGGGGTAGTCGCCCATCGCCGTCGCTATCTCTAGGCGTAGCCGAATAGCCTCCTCTTGAAGCGCGGGGTTTGGAGCCAATTTTAGCGCATCCTCCGCTTCCGCCACCGCCACCGGAGCCAGCCCCGAAGTAAATATGTCGCGGGAGTAGTTCATACTGCCGCGTGTCGCGTCTTCGGCGCGTCCCATATAGTCGTAGGGCGCGTCTTCGGTGTCGTCCTCTACACGCACTTCAAAAGGATGCTCTTCATCCCAACTCACCTGCGTGGTCGTTAGGTTGCGGAAAGAGACCTCGAAAGCGCGTTGAACGTCGCCTTGCGTGTAGAGCAGGGGTATTATCGCGCTGTGAAACGGCATTCTATCGAAAGGCTTGCGCTTAAAGACAATAGTGCGTGTCGCCGCCTCCCACTCTATTACCCAGCGGTGGGTAGGATGACCGTAGAAGCACTCCCAGAAGGTGTTGGGAGTCTCAAGAAAGCCCCGTTTCGCCACGCGCTGCAACTCCTTACAGGCGAGGGCGGGGTTCATAACGTGTTCTAACACCATGCGGCAACAGGCGACATCAAAGGCTTTGGTGGCGAAGGGAAGCCTCTGCACATCTCCGCAGACGAGCGGCTTCTCACGACTAATCGTCAGCCCCTGCCTATGCGCCCCTTCAAAAACATCGAAATCGATACTCACATCGGCGCGTTTCAGGGGTCTCTGTCCGCCGCCCACATCCAACACCCTATCGGTAGGCGTTATCCCCATATCGTCTGCAAGACGCGCATCGAAGTTCACAAAAGCGTAGTAGACTTTGCCCCCGAAATTCGTTTTAATATCCTCTATGTCTTCCCGCATGGGCGGGAGCAGTTCGAGGTGCAGGGGGCTACTCGGAGCGGGAAGCGCCCGCGCATTCTTCTGGAAGCCTTCATGCGCGGGGGCGAGGCGGGAGGCTTCGCGGAAAGCCTTATTCGCCTCCGCATAGCGGGCGAGCATCCAGAGAACACAGCCGAGCGCGTTCTGGGCTATCGCCGAGTTAGGGGTCAGGGTAACCGCCCGCTCTGCGTCGGGTAGTAGTAAAATGGGCGGGATATTCCCGAAGCGCATGCCCTGAATAGCGCGGTCGAGGTGCGCCTCTGCGCGTTGTAGCGGGTCGTCGGGGTCGTAGCCGTCGGGGTCGTCCTCCACCCGATAGGCGAAACCGCTCTCCCATGCGAACTGGGTGTGCGTTACGTTACGATAGGCGTACTCCCATGCAAAGCGATAGTCCGCGTCGTTGTGCAGTCGCCCGCTTAGAGCATGGCGGAAAATTGAGCGCCCAAAGGGCTTGCGCCGAAACACAAGAACCTCTTCGCCCTCGCTACCTTTCTCTACCGACACCAGCCAGCGATGCGCGGGGTCGCCTCCCAGATACTCGTTGAGCGGAGAGGGCGCTTCGAGAAAACCACGGGTTGCAACGGTTTGAAGCCTCTCGCACAGGGCGGCGGGGTCGGGAACGGAAGCCAAGCCCTGCCGAATCAGTGCGAAATCGTACCCCGACTGAGAGAGAGAGAGGGGCGGGCGGGCGCTGTCAATCTCCAGAACGCGGTCAGCGGGACTAATTTTTAGCAGGCTCCTCAGCAGGTCGGTCTGTAGCGTCGGGTAGTTGCGCCCTTGAAAGTTCATAAGGGGGAGTGTGCGAGACCTGCGCTCAATATAGAGGCTCTGAGGCGTGTTCCAGAGGGAGTTGGTTTCGGCAAGCGTAGGCTTGCGTAGGGTTTGCGTAACGGTCATGGCGTTTTGTCCTTGAGGATTACAGTTCACCCTTGTATTATCGGAAATCACGCAAAAAGAACTCAGTGGTTTCTCTAGGTTCAGACTAAGAGGCAGGCGTGATTCCGTAAATATACGGTGTTTTCGTTGTTTAGGTAAAGATTACAGGTTTTGCGCTCAAGTCGTATCTGAATTATCCGATAATTCTTCTGACTTAAATCGCCTTCGCCTTGAGAGATACTTTAAGAGCCGACTTGCCAAAGTAGCCTAACACTTTTTTCAGAAGTAGGTTGTTTGGATGGCAGGGGGAGCCTAGACGTTCGCCCGAATGAGAGCGAGAGCCTTGAAATACCGTAACCAGACTGAAATGCGAGGGTGGTAAGATATGCCTAAAACATCTGTAGAATCGAAAAACACAGCAGTAGAGACCAAAACCAGATACCGCTCCGCTCCCGCGCCTCGCGCAGAGGCTGAGAGCGCTAAAAAGTGTCTTCCCATATCCGCAGAAGAGGTGTTGGCAGGTGTACGCGACCTTCCCGCTATGCCGAATGTGGTCATAAAAATTATGCGAATGACGGGCAAGGGGGAGACTTCGTCGCCGAAAGAGTTGTCGAGCATTATCGCGCAAGACCCCAATTTTTCTGCGCGTATCCTCAAGATGGCGAACTCCGCCTACTACGGCTTGCCGCGCTCGGTATCCACGCTGTCCGATGCGGTTCTTATGCTAGGCAACCACTCTATTCGGAATATAGCGATGCTCGCCGCCACCAAAGACACTCTGCGTCAGAAGATAGAGGGCTATGAACTCCGCCCTGGCGAACTATGGAGACACTCTCTGATGTGCGCGTTGGCATCACAACTGCTGGCGGAGCAGACCTTCTACCACGATAAAGAGGTCGCTTTTGTGGGCGGTCTCCTCCACGATGTGGGCAAACTCGTACTAGGTCCCTACGTACACGATAGGCTACCCGCCATCCGCGAAACGATTGCGGCGCAGGGGTGTTCATTTGTGGAGGCGGAACGCGCCGTTTTAGGGTTCGACCATGCTGAGATTGGAGGCAGAATAGCCCTTCACTGGAACCTTCCCTCCGCTCTCGTGAGCGCCATCTCGCTTCATCATAATCCGGTGCAAAAAGAGTGTGTTAGCCCGCTAGTGGCGCTCGTCTATCTCGGTAATCTCATCTGTTTCTCTAGCGCCGATAGTAGCGCAGTAGGTGGTTCTAGCGAAACTAATAAGCAGTGCATGGAGGTACTTCACCTAAAGGAGAAGCATATCTCCTCAGTGATTCTGAACCTTCAAGAGCAGATGGAGAAAGTCCCCTTGCTTTCAGTGGAGTAGCCATAGAACTCGCCACTTGTTTAGAGCGGATTGCAGAGGGCGGGCTAGAAAGGGGCGTAGAAGATGGAGTGGAGAACCCTCCGACAGGGAGCGAACTCGCTTAGGAGCGTAGGAGCGCCGAATAGCCTTTTTGCGCCGTTGAGAGAGCAGCCTCCTCTCTCTGAATCACTCTCTCAAGACTCGACGGACTATCTACGCTTCAAAGAGGCTATCTATCGTAAAACAGGCATAGACCTCAACCTCTACAAACAACAGCAGATGCAACGTCGCCTCTACAACATGGTGGAGCGGGCGGGCTTGAAGACCTTTGAGGAGTATTTCGCTCTCATCAACCGAGAGGATAGCGCGTTTTTCTCCTTTTTAGACCGTATGACCATCAACGTTTCGGAACTTTTTCGGAACCCTGAAAAGTGGCAGGAGCTACAGACCTACATTCTGCCGTCCCTGTTGAAAGCGAGAAGCGGGCTTCGTATCTGGAGCGCAGGTTGCTCTTATGGGGCGGAGCCGTACACTTTGGCGATTTTGCTCGACGAACTTAGCTCCGGAACACAGCATATCCTACACGCTACCGACCTTGACCGTAAGATGTTGGCGAAAGCGCGTGAAGGCTGTTTCACGACAACCGATGTGAAAGGCGTGGCTCTCCCGCTTTTAAGCAGGTATTTCCTCACGCTGGATAGGGCGAAGGAGCGACAGTCTAACCCGACGCTACCCATCTATCAGGTGAAGCCGGAGATAAGGAGCGGAGTCGCGTTTCAACAGCATAACCTTCTTGCAGATAGGTTCGATAAGGACTACGACCTGATTTGCTGTCGGAACGTGGTTATCTACTTTACCGATGAGGCGAAAGACCGCCTCTACCAGCAGTTCGTGCAGTCTCTTCGTATAGGAGGCTTTCTCTTTGTGGGAGGCACGGAGCGGATTTTGAACTATGCGGAGATGGGATTGGAAAGTCCCTATCCGTTCTTCTATCGTCGTATACGGTGACTCTTACAAAATTGCTATCCAGCCGCCCCTAAAGCAAGCCGAAAATCAAGAGTGTAGCCATACTCAACGAACCGACTTGGGGATACTAGGAGAGACAGAACATGAGCGTAAACATGACAAGCGGAGTCAGCGGAAGTATTCTCGCCTCCATGAACAACAACGTGGAGGCGGGGACCCTACTGCTAAAGAAGGCGGCTAACGCCGACAAGGAGATGGTGCAGGAGCTACTGCCCCCGCCGCCCCCCCATAATGGCAAACTGGACATAAGCGCGTAGAGGGCTGTTTGATACGAGCGCCCTATTGGTTTTGTAGCGACTTGGAGGCGGGAGAACTCTCCCGCCTCTTTTTTCGTCAATCCTACAGACAAATTTTCGCTATTTACTATCGCTCGTTTTTGGTGTAGAGTGAGGGGTATCCACAAACAGAACGAAGGAGAGGCAAACATTGGGAAACTTAGACGGGCGAGTAGCCATTGTGACGGGAGGAGCGCGAAGCATCGGCTTTGCGATAGCCACGCGCCTAGCGCAGTCAGGGGCGCATATTGTGATAGCGGACATAGACGGGGCGGTAGCGGAGGACTCGGCGGCGTGTCTTCGCGCTGAGGGAGTGGAGGCTTTGGCGGTTGAGACCGACTGCGCCAACCGCGAATCTATTGAGGCGATGGTCGCCAAGACGTTAGAGCGTTTCGGTAGAGTAGATATTCTCGTCAACAACGCGGGAATTTCGGGCGGCTCGGCGCGACTCTGGGAGCAGACCGACGAGAACTGGGATAGAGTGATGGCGCTCAACCTCACGGGGGTCTTCTACGCCTGTAGAGCCGTGATTGGAGCCATGCGGACGCAGAAGAGCGGCGCGATTGTGAGTATCGCCTCCATTGCAGGCAAGGAGGGCAACCCTACGCTTATCCCCTACTCCGTATCCAAAGCGGGCGTTATCGGTCTGACGAAGGCGTTGGCGAAAGAGGTGGCTACGGAGGGGATTCGCGTCAACTGCGTGGCTCCCGCCGTCATTGAGACCGTCATTCTCAACCAGATGTCGGAGGAGACGGTCAACTACATGATAAGCAAAATCCCGATGGGGCGCGTCGGAAAGCCGCAGGAGGTCGCCGCCGTCGTGAACTTCCTCGCTTCGGACGACGCGAGTTTCGTAACGGGGCAGTGCTACGATGTGAGCGGCGGGAGGGCTACCTACTAATGCGCGTACTGGTTATCGGGGGCGCGGGGTATGTCGCCTCCATCACGCTACCCTACCTTATGGAACGACACGAACTCCGCATCTACGACAGAGTTGCGCCAAAACACGACGCTGTGACGGAGTTTATCGAGGGGGATGTGTGCGATTTCGAGGCGGTTCGGGCGGCTTCAGAGGGGTGCGACGCGCTTCTCTATATGGCGATGGGGCGTTATATTCCTATTGGAACGCCCTACGCCGAAAACGTGGATGCGCTGACGAGTTCTCTGGATGCGAACGTAAAGGGACTCTACCTGTCGCTCTACGCGGCGAACACGGCGGGTATTCAACACGCCGTCTACACTAGCAGTATGTCTATCTACTCGGAAGAGAACCTCTATCAGCGGTACTTTCCCGACGAAGACCTTACCCCCGATGCCAGAGACAACTACGGCTTCACCAAGCGCATGGGCGAACTTGTCTGTCAGAACGCCTGTCGGGAGCGTGGTATGAGCGTAAACGCCCTACGGCTCTGCTTTCCGCGCCTTGACGCAGACTGGCGCGCTGAAACGACAGACGATAAGCCTACAATCGCGACAGCCGCCTCGGATGTCGCGGGCGCGTTTGAAGCGGCGCTTCAACTTAGGGCGGGGTATCAGACGTTTATGTTATCAGGGGACTACCGAAACACGATACTGAACATGAGCAAGGCGAAGCGGCTACTGGATTGGGAGCCGCGTGTCCGCCCTGAAAAGTGAGGCTTTCCCCCTCGATTTATGCGTATATCCCCCTCCCGATTCTGGGCAGGGGGATGTACGCATAGGTCTGGGCGTGCATAGAGCGCGTTATCTTGCTGTGCCTTCCGCCGTATCGGTAGCCTCAAACAGGCTATCCGATAGCTCTTCGTCTAACTTCGCCTTCTGAACCGTGACGATGACATTACCCTCGCCCTGAGTGGTTAGGAACGCACGGAAGGGGTAGACGAAAGCGCCAACCTTGCGGTAGTCGTGGTAGGTGGTCGTCGCGCCTTTGGAGACGCTTTTCAGGATGAGGTAGCTCTGTGTTGAGACGTACTCTTTGATGGCTGCTCCTTTGTCGGGGGTCTTCTCCAAAACGTAAGCCTCTTCGCCATCCACCTTCTCAACCCCTGTAATAGCGATACTCTTGTAGAGCCGTTTCGCTTCCAGAAGGGCGTACAGAATATGTCCGCGCCCCGCGTCCGCCAGTTCGTCGCCGCTCTTTGTATTGGGGAGGGTGAAACTGCTCGTATTTCCGCCGTTTACGCCGTCAAAGTACTCGCGTATCCAGCCTATCCTCTTTCCCGACGCACGTAACTCGTTGGTCTCGCCTGTAAGGTTCGGCGCTTTGTAGTACTGCGTGACGGTGTTGGTGTATCCCTGACTCTCCAGCTCTACCAAAGCCGTTATCGTTATCGTCTTAATCTTGCGAAGGTTCGCCTCGCCACCTACAGCGGTCAGCATTTTTTGCAGGAGTTCGTCTGTAGAGATAGGCGACTGGAAGGCGGATTTCGCCTCCTTCTTAACGAGAGTGATAGCGCCCTGCGGCTGTTCAAGGAAGGCTTCCGTAACATTGGGGCTCTCTTTCTTGGGGCGGAAGGTGACGAAGAAACCTGCGGGCGCAGGAGAGCCTAGTTTGTACCGCCTACCGCCCAGAGATTCCAGCGTGTAGGCGGGTTGACCGGGAACTTTCACTACCAGTTTGCTATTTTCAAAGGTTATATTAAAGTCTACGTTCGCCTCCGCAAGATGATAGACTCCCGCCTCCTCTTCCGGTTTCACAGTAGAGGCTTGGGGCGTTTGCGGTTTTGTCTCCTCAGTTTTCTTTGCGCCGCCTACAAGATTCTCCCAAACGCTCTCCATCATACTGGAGCCGAGCGATGAAGCGCTGACGTTGGTGAGAAGGACAAAGCCTAACTTCTGGTCGGGCATCAGCGCAACCTGCGCGTTGAAGCCATCTATGTTGCCGCCATGCTCTACTATCTTGTGCCCATTCCAGTCGTGGAGCATCCAGCCAAACCCGTAGTTCGCTTTCGCGCTCATCTTCATCTGCGGCTTCGTCATCTCGTCAATGCTCGATTCTGCGAGAAGTCTTTTGCCGTTGTAGACTCCCCTGTTCAGCCAGAGACGCACCCACTGCGCCATCTCAGTTGCGTTGGAGTTTATGGCTCCTGCGGGGGCGGCGTTTGTGAGGTCGCGCATAGGCAGATGTTCCGCCTGTTTTTTTGTTTCAGAGTAGGCGTATCCGAGCGCGTAGTCGGGATAGCGGCGCATCTCTCGCGGGGTAAAGTTGGACTCTTTCATTCCAAGCGGCGCGAAGATACGCTGTCGCGTGAAGTTTTGCCAACTTGTCTTCTGGACTCGCGCTACGATTTCGCCAGCGGTGAGGAACATCACGTTCTGATACTGGAACTTCTCGCCCAATTTCGCAGTGGGAACGGCGGTACAGGCGGCTCGAATCACCTCCTCCGGACTAAGAACGCCCGTGTACCACATAATGTCAGTACGCGGTAGCCCAGAGCGGTGGCAGAGCAGGTCGCGAATGGTGATTCGCGTGTCTGCATCCGAGTCGCGGAGGTGAAAGAAGGGGAGGTACTGGCGTGGCGCGTCCTCTAGGCTGAGTCTCTTCTCCTCTAGCGACATCATCACAGACGTTGCGGTGAAGGCTTTGGACGAGGAGCCTATCGCGAAGAGCGTGTTGGGCGTGACGGGCAGTTTCGCCTCTACATTGCGTAGCCCCAAGCCCTTGCTATAGATAATTGTGTCGTCTTTCACAATGGCGATAGCTACGCCTGGTATATGAAGTTCCTTGTATTTTTTGTCGAGGGTCTCTTCAATTTTCGCCAGTTTGGACGCAAAGACATCTGTGGTTTGAGCGTAGGCGGGGAGCGAGGCGGCGGCGAGGAGCCATAGAGAGCCTACTACGTAAGCGGAGCGAGTGCGGGAACGCATAGTGTTGTATCTCCTTGAAGGTAGAGCGGAGTTAAGAAACTCCGCGAAAAGCGGCGCATTCGCCCCTCGCCGCTTCAGAGAGGGGTTGGGGAGAGGCTAGGCTATCCCGCCTTTTTTGCAATTGTTAGGAGCGTGACTCCAAAGGGGAGATTGACCCGACGCGCTACCGAGTTCTCTACTGCAAGTAGCTTCTTGAGACCGAAATTTACGGGCGCGGGGAAGAGCGGGATGGAGGTATGAGAGTAGTGGCTCTTGATAGGCTTCCTTGCGCTCAGGCGGCGTTGTAGAGCCACGATGGGGTAGAGAGTAGTCATCGTGTGGGAGATTTTCTCTACGCGAAAGCCAGCGGCGCGGACGCGACTGAGAAGTTCGGGGCGCAGGTAGCGGCGGAAGTGCATAGCGGCGACATCGTGGTCGCTCCAGAGATGCGGATAGGCGGGAACAGTGGCTATCATCGTTCCGCCGGGCTTCAGCACGCGGTAGAACTCGGAAAGCGCGGCGGCGTCATCGGGAAGGTGTTCTAGCATATCCATTGCGATAAGCACATCGAACTGCCCGGTGGCGAGCGGAAGTTTCATTGCGTCGGCGCGAACCATACTCGTTAACCCCCTCCGTTGCGTAAAATGAAGGGCGAGCGGCGAGAAGTCTGCGGAGACCACTCTGCCCCACTTGGTGAGACGCGCCGACATGGCTCCTGTGCCGCACCCTACATCGAGTATCGTCCGTTCTGAGATAGAGAGAGGGTTTGGCGCTCCAAAGCGAGAGCGGAGAATGGATTCAACAAGGCAGTGCCTACCGACATACCACCAGTACGAATCCTCCAAGTGATACATTCGCTCATACTCTTCGGTGTTCATGGGGTGGGCAACCTATAGGGGGAGGTAGCCTCGCCGTAGTGGGTGAAGCGTATGCGAAAGAGAGTTTTCAACATTCTGATAGCGTCTCGAACGAAGCGGACTTTCGAGCCTTCCTGATGCGCCCAGCGCACGGGGATTTCGGAGATTCTCAAGCCGTATTTCCGCGCTAGAAATAGCGCCTCCACATCAAAAGCGAAGTGGTCTATCTGGCAACGCGAGAAGATGGCTAACGCGGAGCGGCGCGTGAAGAGTTTGAAGCCGCACTGCGTGTCGTGGATACCGGGAACAGCGATAAGTTGGACGAGTTGATTGAAGAAGCGCCCCCCCATCTCCCTCACCATAGATTGACGGCGGATAAGTTGGGAGCCTACGGTGTCTCGCGAACCAATCGCAATATCACAACCGTTGTCCAGCGCCTCCGAGAGTTTTTCTATCTCTTCAATGGGGGTCGCTAGGTCGGCATCGCTAAATAGAAGACGCTCTCCTCCTGCGGCGAGCATTCCCACGCGCACAGCGTAGCCTTTCCCGCGATTGGGGCTATAGGTCATTAGGCGCACTTGCGCGTGCGCTTCCGCTATTCTGTTTACAATAGCGTTAGTGCCATCGTCGCTACCATCGCTCACAACGAGGAGTTCAAAACTCTCGCCTCTCGCTTCCAAGTAGGCGACCATGCGCTCCAAAGTGGCTCCGATACGCGCCTCTTCGTTGTACGCTGGGACGATAATAGACAGTCGTGGAGACGTAGTCTCTCCCTCTTCCTTCGCAGATGAAACAGGATTCAATCTGACGCTCCTTTTCTTTTTAACGCGCAAGGCTAAACAGGCGCTGACATAGCCTTCGCCCCCCGATGGCGCTCTCTCGCTGGCAGTGCATTATATTCCACAACCCCCCCTTTAGTCAATATACGGATGGAAAGGGCGAAAGGTTTACTCTATATTAAAGGCGAAAGGAGTCCTCTTGAGACAAATTCGCCACTATTTTGAGTGAAAGCGCTTGACAGGCTGACAAAAAACGGTGTACAGTTATTAGTAGACGCTCGTGCGTCGTAAAAATTACGTACATTCGCAGAGGGAGGTCTC
>CAIJLM010000557.1 GCA_903821495.1 uncultured Chthonomonas sp.
AACCACATCCATCTTACCGTCCTTGTTCACATCGGCGGTTGTCACCTGCGTACCCACGCCCGAATCGGTATCGATGAGGTGGCGAACCCACTCCACTTTGCCGTTCACACGCTTATACTCATACCAGTAGAGAAAAGCCGGCAAGTTCGCGTCAACATCGCCTTCGGGCCCATGCGCCCAGAAGCGTTTGCCCGTCACGAAGTCCATCTGACCATCGCCGTTCATATCCGCCATCGCCATGCCGTGCGACTGCGAGAACGAGTCGTCTATCGTATGCTGAATGAACTCCGTACCCGTCGCCGTGCGCCTCTGCTCGAACCACCAGACTCCTTTGTTGTGCGCGGAGCTACAGATGACATCGGGTAGACCGTCTCCGTTCACGTCCGCGACGTACATCTGAGCGCAGGCGGCGCTAAAGTTCGCAGGAACGAACTGCCAAGAGGAGGTTCGCGGGTCTTTGGGGGCGAGCCAGTAGCCGCCGTTGCAGAGAATATCCTTGCGCCCGTCGCCGTTAATATCGCCCACGCCCAAACCGTGCGAGAAGCGTTGAGAGCCGGGCTGATTCGGGGCGCTGACCACGTGTCGCTCCCACTCTTCGCCGTTTGTTCCCTTTTTCGGCTCTATCCAGCCTAGCGTTTTGTCGTCGCCCATCACGAAAACGGGGTTCTTTCTGCCGATAAGGTCTATGAAGGCGGCGCTTTCGTTGCAGGAGTTGTCAGAGATGAGATGCTCTTTCCAGAAGCCCTCCTTGTTTTTCGGGTTCTCGCGCCAAACGGTTTTCGCGCCGGGAAACCCAATCACAATCTCGTCCATCCAGCCATCGTGGTTCACATCGGCGGCGAAGACAAAAAAGGAGTTGCTGTAGCCGTGAGCGGGTTCGTATTTGCCCGGTTCTGCGATGTGATGCGGTTTCCAGTTGGGCGCTTCGTACCAGATTTCGCCCACGAGGATATCGGGTTTGCCATCGTGGTTCACATCGGCGACGGCGCACCCTTCCGAGCGAAACTCGCGGTCTAACACGATTTTCTGGAAGGTAGGCTCTTCGCGTTTCACGGCGGGGGCAGGACGCATACTGAGCGGCTTCGCTCCCGCGCCAAGCAGTAGGATAGGGGCTATCAGCAAGCCCCAAAATCTCAGTTTCATGTTAGTCCTCTCCTTTTCGAGGGGGTTCCAAACCCACCGCCTCGAAATCCGAGGGGCGGTCTAAGTCAGTAGCAATCTCCGGGTTGTTGCAGATGACAGCGCGGGCGGTAGCCCCCAGCAGTCGTGATACCCGCGCCTCCAGAAACGGTAGAGTGAGCAGGTTCGGCGAAAGCAGTTGCGACAACACGAGGCGAAATACCGTTCCCAAGCCCAACATAAGCGCGAGGCGTAGAGGGCTTTTGCGGGCGGCGTAGGCGGCGGCGATTTTCTCGCGTTGCGCTTTCAGAGAGGCGGGATTCACGAGCATTAGGTTGCCGCCCGTAAACGCGCCCTCCCGTATCTTGAGGCTAGTGCGCTTAACATTGGGGTAACGCGCATAGCAGTTTGCGACAGGAACAATGGGGTAGAGTATCGTCGCCCCTGTCTTTTTTGCGATTTCAAGGGCGGCATCCACGAACTCTGTGATGTTTTCGGGGCTTAAGAAAGGCAAATCCGCCGTCGCAATCAGAAGATAGGGCGCATCTATCGCGGGTTCTAGGCTTGCGAAGACGTTCTCCACAAACCCGCCGGAATCGGGTATCTGATGGTAGACGGCGCTGAGAGGGACGTTGCCGACTACCGCAATCGCGCCGATACTCTCCGTCCCCTGCAACGCCTCCACCACCCTGTCAAGCAGTCGCTTGCCCTGCACTACCACCATTGCGCGATTCTCCTCGCCGGTTAGGGCGAGCATATCGGGCTTCGCTCTGCCCCCTGCAAGAATAGAGCAGGGGACTTTTATCGGGGTGTCGCTCAAATCTAGCCTGACTTTCGCGCACACCAGACGGCGGCGTTTCGCATTATCTGACGCACATTCGGGTCGTAGTAGGTAGGATAGGTTTCGTGTCCGGGGCGGAAGTAGAAGACGCGCCCAGCCCCCTCGCCCTCGCCGACTCCTTTGCCGGGTCCCGATGTGAAGCCCTCGGTTTTGCCGCGTCCGACAGACCAGCAAGCCCCGCTAGGGAAGTACTCGCCGCCAAGCGGGAAGTAGGACTGTAAAACGACGCACTGTGGCGGAGGAACATCAAAGGGGGAGCCGTACATCTCTTCGCGGTCTAGGGTGAAATTTGAGACCCCTTGAGCGATGGGATGGCGCGGGGCGCAGACGGTTATCTCTTCGGTATCCGCGGGTTCGGCTTCGCGCCAGCCGCCCTTGAGGTGTCCGGGACAGGCGAGAACCCACTGCAATATCTTGGAGTAGTGGGCGGAGTGGAGGGCGACTAAGCCCATTCCGCGCTCGTGAACATTTGTGAAGACGCGCCGCGCCGTCTCCTCCGTAACTTCGTGGTGGCGTGCGTGTCCCCACCAGAACAGGACATCCACCTCAGCGAGTAGCGCCTCTGCACAGCCCTGCTCTGGCATATCAAGGTTGATAGCAGTCGCTTGAATACGCGGGTCGAGAGCCTCCAAGCCCTCCGCTATCGCGCCGTTAATGCCGTGCGGATATATCTCTTTGGGGGCGTGAGACGGGTTTTCGTCCCAAATCAGCACACGTATCTTGTCCATAGTCCAAACATCTCCTTCAGCTTTGCGTTATGAAGGTATGTTCGCCTTTTGGAAACGAATCTCCTAGTTGAAATTTGTCTTATTCGCGCTACCCCCCCCCCGAATTAGCCTTAGGGCGGGGAGTGTCAACCCATGACAAACACGCTACCCCGAACAGGTATCGGGAAGTTATAAATTTGCAGTCTCTACGGATTCTCCACCTTGGATTTTTACCTCAATATAGGCTGTTACGTGGTCGCCTTCCTCTACGCCTTCCGCCTTTCGGACACTAGACTTGATGGGCAAGACATAGAGTCCGTCTTTGTGAAATAGCGCCGTTGTGAATCTTGTACCGCCAATTTGGGCTTGCACTGGAATCATGCCCCAGCCGTAGGTGACAAGATGGACAATCGCCTTCAATTCACTAGACTGCGCCTCTGGAACCGTCAAAAAATGAAATGGAGACGGACCTCTCCAGTACCATATCGCCCCGCTGAATTCTAAGTTCATGCTTCTCTCCAAAATGTCCTGACGGATTTATGCGGCAAAAATCGGTTTTCCTACTGCAAAACGGCGTTCATAGTCAAGTATAGATATACCGTGTTGGAGAGGAACTATAACTTACAAACCGAGTCTCATCTATCCGCGTAACCGCGCCAACGCCTCCTGTTTCACTCGCTTCGAGACCGCCGATTTCGCCAACTGTTTCAGGCACGCCTCTGCATGGTCGGCGGGCATATCGTCTACTATCGCCAGCAGCACTTCCCCTACTTCGGCGCGGTTTGAGCGCGTCAACTCCAATAGATATGTCTGCGCCGCATCCGCCCTCATACTCGCCAGCGCCAGTAGAACCGCTTGCAGGGGGTTATCGCGAAAATGCTCCACCGCCTCGAAGAGAGTCTGCGCCGCGTCGGGATGTTGAGTTTGCGCTATCATCAAGCAGGCGAAGGCGGCGAGAGGGCGATTTCGATGCGCGATAAAGGGTTTGAGTAGCTCCAGCGCCCTCTCATCATCCAACGCGACTACCGCCTGCATACACTCCTGCAACACCTCTGGGGTCTCCGTCTCAGTCTCCGCGCCGCAGTCGGGGCAGAGCGTCGTGTGGTAGGCAAGGCGCAGGGTGAGCGGGATGAGCGCGTTTGCATCGCAGGTGAGGGCAAGGGCTTGCGCCGCAGACTTTCGCATCTCCACCTTGTTATGACGCGCATCGTTGGGTTCAAAGAGCAGGAGGGATATATCGCGGATAGCGTCCGTCGCTTTCATCTGTCCCAGCGCCAGAGCGCAGTTAGCCCGAAGGTGCGCCCCCGTATCGAACGGAACTCCCCCTACAGGCTCCATCTGAACTGTGCGAATTCCGATACGTAGCGCCTCCGTCGCCTCGCGGAAGGTCTGTTTTCCGAAGGCGAACGCAAGTCGCGCCCGAATTTCGCAACCCGGGTCGCGTTTCAAGCCGTCTTCCGAGAGGTAGAGAAATCTGTCACGCATAAGGCGCAGGGAGTCGCCATCGGCAATCTGCGTCAGCGCCTCCGCCGCCCGACTCGCCACGTAGTTCGATTTGTCGGAGAGCGCTTTCAGTAGAAGGTCTTGATGCGCCGCGTTTCCCCGCCGAACCATATACTGAACCGCCTGAATCCGCTCTGTTACGCTTCGCGAGGCGAGTAGGCGCGATAACTCTTCTCTCTCCATATCAGCATCTCCCGCTCTTCACGGCTTAAAGTGGTTTATAGCGTCGACAAGCGCCTGCGCCGACCGATGGTCGCGGATATTGTTGATGTCCCACCAGTTCACATCCAGAACCTGCGCCACGCGCCCCGCAGTTATCACGTCTCCTTTTACCACGAAAACGATACTCTCGTTCTCATGCTCTTTAGACCAGCGGTAGAAGCGTGAACGCCCTTCGGGGGTGAGGTTAAGGCGAACGGTGTACATTTCGTCCGCCAATGCGCTTGCAGGTTGTATTGTCAACTCCGCTGAGGAGAAACACTTTGAAGTGAGAAGAACAGGGCAGGCGCGCATAAGGATATTGCCTGGAATAACGGTTCCATGCTCCACAGTGGCGGAGGAACTCGTCCCGCCGCCCTCTTCTTTCGCCTCCTGCTCCTTAACGCGCTTTTTCTCTTGATACCGATTAAGAAGAGCGCCCAGCGTCTCCGGCTTTCCTGTCCGCCCCTCTATTTCAATCGGCATATCGGCGGACACTTTCGCGCTCGCGTTTGGCAGTTGCCTATATCTATCAATTCCCGCCCTGATATAGGGAACCAAAAGCGCGTCGCCCGTCTTGCCATCTATATTTTGAACCCCTTTGATGATGTCGCCAATCTGGTCGGAGAAGAGGGGACCCGCATCGGTTGGAAAGCAGTAGTCCCACCCTGTGGCTGTCAACTCCACGCGGGTCATTTTATTAGACTGCACCACCTTGAAAAAGTTGTGGTCGTAGTCGCCGCGCCTATCAAGAGCCCCTAGTACAGTGAGGTTTTGCGCGTCGTAGGTTAGCGGCTCCCATGTCTTTTGGAGTAGTATTCGGTCTCGTATCTGCCCGCCGACAAGCCAGAGGACGATAACGGACACAGTGACGAGAAGCAGGGCGCGCGTACCGCGTTCGCGCATGAAAACTACTCGCTCGGCGGCTTGATACTCCGGCGTTACTTCGTTGGAAAAAAGAGGCATAATCTCTCCTCTACAGGATTTCGTTTAGGGCGGCTACTAGGAGAGCGACGTTTCTGCGCGTCGCGGAAGCCCCCATAGTCCCTATACGCCAAATTTTGCCCTTTAAGTCACCCAAGCCCCCGCCAATTTCCAAACCAAACTCCTCCAGAAGCCGTTTTCTTACCGCAACCTCGTCGGTTACGCCTTCGGGAACGTGAATCGCGTTCAGGTTCGGGAGGCGGTAGCCCTCCTGCGAGAAGAGGCGTATTCCCATCTTATCCAGCCCCTCCATAAGGTAGGCGCTTACGTCGCGGTGGCGGGCGTACCGCGCCTCTAAGCCCTCCTCCATCATTTCGGTTAGCGCCTCTTGCAACGCGAAGAGCAGGTTGACAGGAACCGTATGATGGTAGGCGTGGGGCGCGTCGTAGTAGGCGCGAAGCAGTTTCCAGTCGAGATACCAGTTCGGGACGGCTGTTTTGCGGGTGGTAGCGACCTCCCAAGCCCTCTCGGAAATAGTGAGGGGCGAGAGTCCGGGAGGCGCGCCGACGCACTTCTGCGTGCCGGAGTAGGCTACGTCCACGCCCCAGTTGTCTATCTCTACAGGAATACCGCCCAGCGAGGTCACCATGTCGGCAAGAAAGAGAGCGCCGTGAGCGTGCGCCAACTCCGCAATAGCGGCGAGGGGAGTCGCTACTCCTGTCGAGGTCTCGGCGTGTACGCAAGCGACGAGTTTCACGCTCCCTAACTTATCGAGTTCCGCCGCAAAAGCCTCTGGCTCTAAGATACGCCCCCACTCGCCGTTAATTACGGTGACATCGGCGTTTAGGCGACGGCAGATTTCGACCATGCGTAGTCCGAAAAAGCCGTTTACGCCGATGAGAACCTTGTCGCCCGCCTCCACGAGGTTGACGAGGCAACTCTCCATACCCGCCATGCCCGTGCCTGTGAGAGGGAAGGTGAAGTCATTTTTCGTGCCGTAGACGGTTCGCAGATTGCTTCGCAGGTCGCCAAGAATCGTGAATAGTTCGGGGTCGAGGTAGCCAATGGGAGCGCGTCCGAGCGCCTCTAGGACGCGAGGCGTGACGCTACTGGGACCTGGTCCCAGCAAAATACGAGGGGTTGGCAATGCGGACATATTTAGGTAACTCCTGTTTCAAAAGAGGGGATGTGTAGTGATATTATACCCTTCCTGAAACGGGAATAGGGGCGACGGAAGATTCCTATAACCCTCGAAAGGCTAGTCGCTTATGTGTATCGCTATTTTGGCGGTCAAAGCGCGTTCGCCTCCCACCAAGCCTTTAACGGATGTCGTCGGCGCGGAATATAGTTAGCGCAAGCCTGTATACGCCGAAGCGTCTCGGACTTTAGTTTCCGGTAAATCAGAGCGCAATATGCTCTTGAATTTGCTCTGTGTTCCGCTTCTGCCTTCGGTGTGCGGTCA
>CAIJLM010000558.1 GCA_903821495.1 uncultured Chthonomonas sp.
ATTAGTTATGCTAGCAACGATAAGGCAAATGTCGATTGGGTAAGGAATTTAACCTCCTCCCTTCGGGAGTATGGTGTAAATGTACGCATTGATATAGACCACTTAAAGCCAGGGGATACCCTACCACTGTGGATGACAAATGAGGTCAAAATGGCGAACAAAGGGCTAATGATATGTGACAAATTCTATAGGGAGAAGGCTGATGATAGCAAAGGCGGCGTTGGTTGGGAGACTATGATTATAGCAGGAGATATGCTATCGCAGGGTGATAACAATCGAAAATACATCCCTATCGCAAGGGAGAAGGAAGTTGAAAATGCCCTACCGTTATTTATGCGTTCCAAGTTTGCGCTAAAGTGGGGAAAGGATGCCCCTCTTCAACATGAATTGGAGAGGTTGGCACATCTACTGTTTGATGCCGATGATGAGCCTGAAATTGGTAATATTCCCGACTTTGTTCTCAGAAAAAAAGGTTTGCCTACATAGGAAATAACCCTCTTGCATAAGCCAGTTTTAGAAAACGGGAAAGAGGCTATAATTTTCTGCTGTTGTAGGAGGAATCGCCGTTTTGATAGCGAAACAATCCATTAGCAAAGGGATTGGTTTGGATTATCAAGTAGTGTGGATTTGGAGAGATTTGCCATGATATGCCCAATCTGTGGATACGCTTTATCAGCCTTCGACAAGACCTGCCCACGTTGTGAATTGCTAAAGCAACGGGCGAATTTGACAACGCCTTTTTCTGGCTCAGATGGAGCGAATGTGATTGTAGCCACAAGAGTTCCAAAAGGATCCCAATCCTATAAAGCCGCTATAGCCTTAGTACTGATTGCTATCGTAGCAATTCCGACTACCTTTATATGGAAAGGTGCTACTGAGCGTGCATCAGATACTTCCGCCTCTTTGAATAATACGGGAATTGTGTTTGCTCGCGCAAAAGAAAACCCTGCTTCGTCAAAACACAATAGGAGACTTCAAGCAGACACTAATGACGAGCGGTTCAAAAGCCGTCAGAAGACAGAACAGCAGTTTCAAGAAGAGCAACGCCTTCGACAAGAGCAGGAGGCGAAGCAAAAGTCGCTAGAGGAACAGGCGAACGCACAAGAATTGGCACGACGACAAGGCGATATGCAACAACAAGACAACACGAACGCGCAGGAGTTGGCCCGACAACAACGTGAATTGCAACAACAAGATAAGGCGAACGCGCAAGAGTTGGTGCAACAACAACGCGAATTGCAACAATTACAGCAATTGGATGACCAAATACTTGAGTATAACAATAATCTGTCAAGGTTGAGTTTTTCGAGCAAAACGAATTATGGTGTCTTCTCTGTTGAGCAAATCATATCGGAAAGTGTTAATGCTCCGAATAGCCCTGCCCTCAGAACACCACGTCAAAGAGACCCTAGAGTGCTTACCGTCGCCCAAGCATATGCTTTGGCTCAACGTACTGTCCAATTGGGCGACTCCATTGTCCGTAATCCCTCGTATCGTAGGCGCTACCGTGAACCAAGAAGTTTTGATTTCTTTATTCCTATTAATCCTATGTACCCTGATAGAGGTAGTAAATCATTTGAGTTCTTCAAGGCTGAGCGTCTGTAGCCGCGGAGGTGATATGATGGAGTGTCCAGAGTGTGGTTATGCCCTTTCTCCTTTTGAAAAAGCTTGTCCACGTTGCGCGAAGAATGACCTAAACAAAACTCAGGGTTCGCAACCTTCTACCGCGCCCCACAGAACCCTTGTGTACTGTCTTAACCCCTATTGTAAACAGCCTATTCCGCTTGGCGCAACGTTCTGCCAGTACTGCGGAACCGCTCAATCAGTCGCTCCTCCTCCCGTCCAACCTCCGTCCCAATACCACGCGCCGCCACAGCAATACTATATGTCTCCGCAGTATCCCCCTCCCTCAGTGCAGTCTCCCATCAATAGCGGACTTATCGCGGGGATGTGGGTTTTTACCATATTGCAAGCGATTGTGCTAGTGTCAGGCGGTATGGGTGGGTTTGCATTAGCGTTCATTCTTGACGTTCCTGCCTTGATAATGGCTATATGCCTCGTATGCACAAAAAATGTAGCGAATAGGGCGAATGGGTGGGTGAAGATTGGATTAGAGGTACTAGCCGCTATATCTGTAGCTGGAGCGCCTCACCAACCTGCCCCCATAACACTCCTGCCTTCTGTACCTTCTAGTTCGGACGGCAGAATACTCGTTACACCAGACCCTCCAAGCCAACCTGCCCCTATCACCCTGCCCCCTTCCGCTCCGCAAAATTCGGAGGGCGACACTGGTTTCGCGCCAGACCATCCACGCAATGGAACGCCCCAAAATAGTCCTCCACTAACAGGCGATACATCCTTCACCGCTCCTATTACTCCTGTAACTATAGCCATACGCTTTGCGATACCTCTGAGAAACGCTCGGCAAAAACAAATAGACGTACCGCTAGATCGCACCGGTTCCTCATAAGCGTTCGCTTGCGCGGGGCTTATGGCGTATTTTGGGAGAAGGACACTGTAGGCATCTCTCGTTCCAGTATGCGCTCTAGCCCTTCTATGAGTTCGCCCATCTCCACAAGCCGTCGTTTCACTTCGTCAAGATAGGTGGCTCTATCCAGTTTCTGCTGTGTCACCACGAGCGCGGAGAGGTTCCCGCGCACAGCGAAGCCCTCGCGAAAACGGTGGTGGAGACGCTCGCCCCCAAACGCGACAGACTGGCGAAGCACGCGATAGCCTGTCTTATTCCGTATCACGGTATCACGGTGGCAGGGCGCGATATTGACGACGCTTACGACGCGCTGGAACGGATTGACACGTCGTGCCATGTATTGGTGGCGCGGGCGATTTTGGAGGGGAAGGGATAGTTATTTGGTGACGTTACCTGGGCGTATGTGAGCGTCAGCGGGATGACACAATCGCTCTCTTACTCGTTGGCTATCTTTAGCGCGTAGACATCGGCATCTTTCAACAGGAATCGAAAACTCACGGTTTTGCCCTGTAGAGAGGAGAGGTTGTTCCGCTTCCAACGAACTGCCGCCTCAATTTCGTCCCCGAAAAGCGGCTCCATCTCCTTTGCCGAAAAGCCCTCTATAGGTTTGCCCTGCGCGTCTAGTATCTCCACGCTCACGGAGCCGAAGGCGGAGGTCGCGTAGTTCAAAATAAGGCGCTTGCCCGTCAAGCGAATGGGGCGCGTGATGAACTCGCCTCCTGCAAAATCCGCATGAACCGACGCGAAGCCATGCTTTCGTAGGGTCAAGCGACGCAGGCGGTTATCGCTCCATTCGTAGTGTTCGCTGATATACATCGTGTACTCGTCCGGCGACAACTGCACGATTCCAGCGGCGGGCATATTACTGCGCTGTGTCCAGTTCCTATCGTCATGCCCAGGACGAACCCACGCCTCAAGAAACGTTCTGTCCCAGTTCAAGCCGTCCCTGCTCGACATAAACGCCGAATCGGAGACGCCCGGCTCTCTGTAGTTGGCGCGTTTTGTGCGTTCAGGGTAAAAACGTTTCGGAAAGGAGACGAGGATATGGGGCGCGTCGGGAACAGGGCGAGTCGCGTTTGTATAGAAGTGTTGGATAGGAACGCCCGCCTTATAGCGGTTAGGCTGAGGCTTATCCCAGTGTACAAAGTCTGTAGAGGTACAGCCCTGTATCGCTCTCGCGCCCTGATAAGAGCTCTCCCTAAAGTAGCGTGAATAACAGCGATAGCGTTGAAGCAAGGGGTCGTAGAAGGCGGTATTCAGCGAGTCGAACGTCCCATCGGTTATCACAGGGGCGACTTGCAACCTCTTCCAGTGTATCCCATCCGGGGATGCGAAGGCGTACAGTTTGCTATTGATACCCGCAAGGGCTTTATAGCGTTCGGAGAGTTTGGCGTTCGGGTTCGCGTCCAGAAACGGCGCGAAGTTATGCGACTCGATTCCCTGCCAGATAATGTTGTTCTGTTTTGAGCCGTTAAACTCGTATAGCCCCAGATTCGGGCGCGTAAAATGGATACCGTCCACACTCTCCGCCATGCAGGTCACTTGCCTGCCGTCCGCATCCGCCGGGCAGTAGCCCCGATAGTAGAGACGCACCTTGTCGCCATCCTGAATAGCGGTGTAGTAGGCGCTATCCACTCCCTCCCAAGGTCTATCCGTCACCAAGACCACCTCTTGACGCACGGGAGTATTCAGGCGCAACTGCGCGTTGGAGAGGGTCTCTATTAGCCAATCATCCACAAACAGCTCCCAGCGCGAACCAATCTCTACCACAGATTTCGAGGCGACGGCTCGCTGACCGAACACGCCTTGAGGCGAGCCTATCAATACCCACAGACAGCCGAGGGCGATAAGCCATCGTGTAGTAGAGCGTCCTTTTGTGGTAGGTTCAGTTTCAGAAAATGGCGAACTGCGTTGTCGCATAACGGAAGCCCCTATTCGCTTGGCGCGTGGTTCATTTGGAGGAAGGTTGGCGCATTTAAATCCAGAACGCTATTAAACCGGTGCCTTCATTCGTCGCTTGCATAAGGAATCGATGGAACTGCACCGTAGTTACATCTGGGGCGGGCGGTATATCTAGCAGTCCCGATAGAATTTTTTGAGTGATGCGGACAGGGCTAAAGGTATCGGGAGAACGCCGAATCGTTTTCCGCACAAATCCGACGCTACTAGAGAGAGCGCGGCGCTCGTCCGGGGTCAGAACGCCCATCAAGCGCTCCGGTTCGCCGCTCCAATCCTGCATATTAAGACGACCAAAGAGCATATCTTCAAGAAGAGTGGAGGCGGTTATCCCCGCTTCGCGCCTCTTTAGGAAGGTAAGCGTTCTGACAAACTCCCTGCCCGCGACAAAAGGTTCTCCCAAGCAACATTGCGCCTCCACCATCGCCTGACGCGCCTGAAACATATCCAGTTCGTTCTCCTCGAAATCTCTCAACGCTTCCCGACTATCGAGGTTCAGAGCGAGGGAGCCAAAATCTTCAGGATACTTGGCTTGGCGCAACATAGGGCGGAACGAGTCGTAGAGAGGGTAGTCACAGTGATAAAAATACCACTGATGATATTTTGGATGGTCGTCCCAGTCTCTATTCTTCTTCCGTGATTTCCTCATCGAACAGACCCCCCTGCGACGGTCCTTGCGGTAGCCATTGAGAGACGCTCATATCCACTCTAGGCGTATCTCCCGTAAGAAAAGCGACTCCCTCCTGTTCCAACAACTTTCGCTGTTGTAGAGGGAGTTCCGGGCTTCGTTTCGCAATGGGCAGGTAGCCCTTTGCGCCCACCACCCTCTGCCAAGGAACGTCATGCGGAGCGAAACGCATCGCCGCCCCCACATCACGCGCCGTCAGGCGAACCGCGGAAATCTCCTCCGCCACCTGCCCGTAAGTAACCACCTTGCCAGAAGGCACGGAGCGCACAAATTCAAAGACGTAAGAGGCACTATCTGAACTGTCCATGTTCTCTCCCCGCCGCTAATTGAGGATAATTGTACCCTGCGAAAAGGGGCTTATAGCGTCTATTTCAAACCCCTTTTTAACAAAAATTTAATGTCTCTTTTTGCAACTCGCTCTTCTCTGCTATAATAAGTCAGAAGGACTTAAACGGAACCCCTAAAAGCGATGGAAACGACACAAAACGAAGATCCGCCCGAAACGCCGCCGCATCCGCGAAGGGAGAAAATATCCCGCCGCAAGATGATAACGAGAGGCTTTTTTGCGTTTACAACGCTCGCCGCCTCTGTGGGAGCGGACGCTTTTGTTATCGAACCGAATCGGCTCACCGTAGACACGCCAGACATCCACATACCCTCCCTACCTCAAGCCTTTGATGGCTACCGCATCGCGCTTATCGCCGACATCCACTACCCGCGATTTATTCACCCTGACTACGTGCGAAGCGCCGTCGCCCTCGCGAACTCCTACCACCCTGACGTGATGGTTTTCGCGGGCGATATTTGCGACAATAAAGGCTTGACCGCCATTCCAGACCTGAGCGGACTTTTTGACGCGGCTACGGCGAAGGACGGAGTGTGGGGAACGCTAGGCAACCACGACCACTGGCTAGACGCGCCCGGAGTTCGTAAGGAGCTGAACAGGCATACCCCTATCCGCATGATTGAGAACGAAGCGATAACGGTGGAGCGGGGCGGGCAGGGGTTAGCGATTGGCGGCGTGGGCGACTTATGGTGCGGCGTGGTGGATGTTCCCAAAGCCTTCGCCAAAATTCC
>CAIJLM010000559.1 GCA_903821495.1 uncultured Chthonomonas sp.
GCCAACCGCCCGTAAATGGTTAGGAAGTAGACCTATTGTACTACCCTAGAGGCGATTCGTCAAGAGTAAATTCCGTTCCGCTACGACTGGAGCGGTTGGAGATAGAGTTCGGCGGTCTCCGCAACGCGCTGAAACCATCGCCCCGTCCTATCCACCATGGGGAACCACCATGCAGAGGGGCGGTGCGCCGTGTGGGGCAGTCCCTCCACTGTCAGCAGGGCGCTACGCACTAGCCGCAGACGCGCCCACTCCGCTTCGTTTTCTATGTGGTGCATCGCGTCTCGCGCCTGTTGCGCCTCCGCGCCCCGCTCGGCGTGCAGACGCTCGTTTCGTAGGTGAAGGCTTTGCAGACGGAGGCGCGACTTCTCTTGAATGAGGGCGTTTTCTTCCCGCTCGAAAGCCTCGCGCTTGGCGAGTTCAGCGGGACTCCAGTCGGCGACGCTGCGGAAGTGGTTCCCCTTGCGCTGTTGCACTGCGAGATGTTCGGCTCGTAGCGCTTTCAGGGTATCGTAAGTCTCACGAACCTCCGCTTGAATCGCGTTGCGCCGCTCCACAAGGCGCAACAGGCTCGCTTTCGCCTCATGGTATGCGGCTTTGCGCTCGTCCCACCCCGCCAGCGCCTCGCGCTCTTGCAGGTAGGAGAGTAGTTCCAGAGGCTTTTGCAGGGAGGCGCTCCGTTCACAAAAAGCCTTCTGCTCCTCCACTACGCTCCGCCAACTCGCCGCGAATTCTGGAACGGTTATCGTGGCGCGTCCGAAGGTCGAAGCGAGATGTTCTGGCAGACGCAGGGTGGACTGCGCTTCAGCGAGAGCGTCCCACGTCTGATAGCGGATACGCACGATGGGGTGGAAGTTCAAATCCACGCCCGCCGCCCGCAGTATGTCGTTCATTTTTTTCGTGCGCCATACGTACATCGACCCCTCTTCATGGAAGAGGAAGAGGAACTCCTGCGACAGCATGGAGACGAGCGAGACGGCTTTTCCGACGAGCGTCACAGGCTCCTTGAACTTGGCGTGCAGAACCTCCGCAAGGTCTTGAATGGAGGTTATCGGCTTCTTTAGCCCGATAGGAATAGGTTGGCGCGTCTCGATAAAGAGGACTTTGGGGTGAATACGCAGGGTTCCGCGCCCATGCCCCGGAACAATAATATCGAAGGGCAGAGCGCCCGCGCCGAACTTGTCTAGCGTGTAGATTTCGGAACCGGACACGGCTTGATTGTAGGCGTTGACGGCAGTGTCGCGAGTCTCCGGGTTCAGGAAAACATCCACGAGGCGGAAGCGCGGGAGGCTTGCCGTCTCGGGCGCGAGGCGTAGCAGTTCCGTCGTGCAGGTAACGGTCGTTTGGGCGGGCTTGCGCCCTAAGAGCATCTGGTAGATTTGAGGGAGAACGCACTGGAAGAGGTCGCTGAGGGAGGCGGAGGGGTCTTCGTCGCGACACTCCTTGCACCACCCTAAAATTCTATCCCCAATCTTCTGCGCCTCTCGCTGGCAACAGTCCGGCGCAATCTGCGCGATGGCGTTGTCAAAGCCCCATGCGAGCATTTCGAGGACGCTATCGCCCACCTCCTGCACGGAGAGGCTGTTCACCACGAGGTCGCGGGAGCCGGTATAGACCACGCCGCGCCACCCCCACGCCTCCGTCATCTTGTCCAGGAAGGCGGAGAACTCCTCGCCGCTGATTTTTGAGGCGCGTTCAAAGGCTACGCCCGATTTGGCGTACTCATCGCGAGTGGGGAAGGTTTCGCTACCGAACAGCGTGGAGATTTCGCCCGCCGCCGACCAGAGGTCTTTCGTGCTTCCGTCGTTGTGAGGCATGAGTAGGAAACGGGACACTCCGGCGTGGCGTAGTTTCGCCTTCGCGAAGTAGTCGGTGTCGTGAACGCCAATGACCATCTCGCCCCCCAACTCGTAAGAGTCGAGAAGCAGACGTATGCTTGCTTTTACGGGTTCATCCCAAAATACGGTTTGCCCTAGCGCAAGAAACGGCGTATTCGGGTACTGCACGCGCAGTTCCGTAAGAACTTCCTGCGCCGAGCGAACAGAATCTGTCATAAGACGGGCGACTCCCTGTGTGAGCGGACGATAACGTATCTGCGGGTAACATTTCGCAAGGAGGGCGAAATCTCCTGCTTTTATGGCTTTTCAGGCTCTTTCGTCGAAAATACGGTAGGCGGAATAGGTTGCCCTATAGCGATGTGGTGATAAGTTTCTGTTGTCAAGTAAGACTTAGGACGCGACTTATCCAGGTCTTTCAACAAGGTTTTCATATCAGGAGACTTCCCTGCTTTTTTTAGCGCCTCCTGACTTTCTGGCGACTCTATAGCGTTTTTCAACATCAGTTTGCCAGCGTCCGTATTCACTAACTCCATTAATGGCTCACTTCCATAACGAATACGGTATACCATGCCATCGTTTGCGCCAATTGCGATTTCGGTTTTTCCATAGAGACCCTGCGCCCAGAACGCCACTGTCCTGCATAGATTTCCATCCAGAGTGACATCTTCCCCGAATTCTATTTTCATCTTCTTTGCGTTTACAAGTTCAGAATACTTGCCAGCGCCTCCGAAAAACTTGTAGAGCAGGGATCCGCAAAACATAGGATGTTCCATAAACATTGAGTTTGCAGTCGCGATGGAGCGAGGCGCGGAGGCGCGTTGGAAGGAGACAAAAGCGCCGGAAGAGGAGTCCGCCGAATCAGTCCCGTCGCTTACCGATGTCTGAACGAAATTCGATTCGCTCTGCGTCGCAACGACCTTGAAGACATTGGGCTTCTGGTACCAGATAGTGCGCTTTGTTGGCAGGCGGCTGTCTTTTTCGTCGATTTTGCCAAACTGCGCCGCCCAATCGCACTCCGCCTGATAGGTGATGAGCGCGGCGTGCTTCGCCATGCTCCATTTCAAAAACTTGTCGGGTTTGCGCGGCGCGGACTGCGCGAGAGTCGCCTGTCCTGTAAGGCACAGCGCGAGAACCGCAAGATAGAGACGAATGGAGACCATTAGCGAACGATGTGAAGCCAGCATTGGACTACCTCCGAATGAATAGAGTTCGGCGGAATAGAGAAAAGCCCTGCCTCGCTAAAGCGAGGCGAGTATTAGGAACTACGCAACTATGGGCGCTTGGGTTCCGTCGTTTGGCGCGGAAAGCATATTTTCTGGCGCTATTCGTGGAATAAAAAGGTAGGCGTACCACAAAACGCCGTTCAACGCCGCGAACACATACCGTAGCGCGGCGGGGATGGCGAGGTGCGAGAACATACCCTCTATAATCCCCGCGAAAATGAAAAGCGGAACCGTGCCGAGCGCCAATTTTATCGCCTCTAGCCCATGAATACGGAGAGCGTCCAGTCGGCGATACCTGCCCGGAAACAGGACAGCGCGTCCGATGAGCAGTCCCGCCGCCCCGCAGATAAATATGGCGGTCAGCTCCGCGATACCGTGCGGCAGAATGCCGGGCCAGAAAGTCGCGTGTCTATGATATTGAGTCATCACCGCCGCGAACGCCCCTAGCGTCACGCCGTTCTGATACATCAAATCAAGAGTAGGAACGCCCCCAAAGACTCCCGAAACGACGGCGAGTATCCCCACTGTCGTGTTATGCGTGAAGAGTTGGGCGGAGAAGCCAGCGTAGGCGGGAGACGAGATATTTCCCTGCTTCCAAACTTCGAGCGACTCCTTGAACTGCTCAGGAATAAACAACGTCGTGTTGGCGGGGTTCGTCGCAATCATGTAGTAGGCGAAAAACGCCCCCGCTAGGCTCACCGCAATCGCCAGTAGGAAGAGGCGCACGTACTTCTGAACGAGCGCGGGAAACTCGTAGAGGTAGAAGTTCGCAATGGCGTAGGACGATTTTCGGGAGGGAACGGAGTCGTAGAGTAGGACGTAGGCGCGGGCGAGAAGCGTGTTCAGGTGCGCCACGATGTCGCGGCTGGTAGCGCGTGACCGCACGTAGGCGAGGTCGGAGGCGACTCGCCGATAGAGGGAGCCAAACTGCCGAACCTCGTCGCGTGTCAGTTTCTGTAGCCCCCCGCGCTGACTGGCTCTGTCTACCAGATTTTGGAGGGTCTCCCAGTTCTCTCGCTTTTTATTTACGAAGCCTTGTTCGTCCATAGTACTATGGATTATGACACGAAACGGGGCGAATACGCATCTCTCACCTCTTTTTGAAATTAACTACTCAGCCTCCCTTCGGGGGGAACCCTACCCCCGTCCCCTTCCCGAAACGGGAAGGGGTGGCTCCGACAAAGACGAAGTTACGATAGGATTGGCTTTGGCACAAGTCAAAAGTCTGCTGTTCCATCGCCTCCGCTATCGCATTAGCGGCAGTTATTCCCCCTTCCCGTTTCGGGAAGGGGGCTAGGGGGTTAGGTCGCATTCCATACCGTGAGTAGTTACTTTTGAAATTAACCGCGAATACGCAACTATCCGCAACCGCTCTGCGTACACTTAGTTAGAATTCAAATATCTTGATTTCAAGATATTTTCAAAGGAGAGACGACGCATGACCGGGTATGGAGAAGAAGCCGACTCCGCGCTACGCCTATTTGTCAGCCTCGCCCGTTGCTTTCATAGCGTCTCCACGCCCTTAAAAGAGGACATTGAGGCGAACGGATTGAGCGTGACCGAGTTTGGCGTTCTGGAAACGCTCTACCACAAAGGCGATACGCCGTTGGGCGAGGTCGCGAACCGCCTGCTTCTCGCGACGGGGAGCGTCACCTACGTCATTGACAAACTAGAGCGCTTAGGGCTTGTGGAACGTATCGCCTGCCCGCAAGATAGGCGCGTCTCCTACGCCCATCTCACGGAACTCGGCGTATCGCGTATCGCAACCATCTTCCCGCGCCACGCCGAAGTCGCCCGCCAAACCCTCTCCGCTCTAAACGAAGAGGAGAAGGAGACGCTTCGCGCCCTTCTCAAAAAACTAGGGCTTTCGCTGCAAAGCCCTTCCGATAAACCAAGCCCTTAGAAAGAAAGGAACCAAAATCATGGCAACCGCTAAAATCGCAATCGTATTCTACTCTCGCAACGGAAACACCGAGAAACTCGCCGAGGCTATCGCCGAAGGAGCGCGAGAAGAGGGCGCGGAGGTCGCGCTCCGCCGCGTAAAGGAGATAGTTTCAGAAGAGGTTATCGCGCACGTTCCGGGTTGGAAAGAGAGCGCGGAGCGCATGGCGGCGAAGTACGAAGCGCCTACAACAGACGACCTCGTTTCGGCGGACGCGGTGATTTTCGGAACGCCCACCCGCTTCGGGAACGTTTCGTCGGAACTCAAAGCCTTTATCGATTCTCTCGGCGGGCTATGGGCGAAGGGAGCCTTGAACGGCAAGGCGGGCGGAGTCTTCGTCTCCACCTCCACCCCGCACGGCGGCAACGAAAGCACGATTCTCTCCGCCTATAACTTCCTCGCGCACCTCGGTTTCATCATCGTGCCGACGGGCTACACCGACCCCGCGCTCTTCGCGGGCGGCACTCCCTACGGCGCGAGTTCGGTGAGCGGCGGCGGCTCCGACCAAGCCCCGACGGAGATTGACCTTGCGGTAGCCCGCGTTCAAGGGCGACGCACCGCGCAGGTGGCGAAAGCCCTCAAACAAGCGAACTAGCCGCCTCTACTAAAACCGCCCCCTAAGCCCTAAGCGGGAAGGGGGCGGCAAGCCAAAATAGAAAAGGCTGAGTCACTACAAGGAAACAAATTCATGAACGCGCAACCAGCGTTGCACCCGCAAACTCGAATAGGTCATGTCCATCTCAAAGTCTCTGATTTGGAGCGCTCTATCGCGTTCTATAAGGAGGCGCTTGGGTTCGATGTCACCCAGCGATTAGGCGCTTCCGCCGCCTTTCTCTCCGCGGGCGGGTATCACCATCACATAGGGCTAAATACATGGGAAAGCGCGGGAGGCTCGCCGCCCCCTCCGCACGCGACGGGACTCTACCATGTCGCGATACTCTATCCCTCTCGCGTCGCCCTTGCAAACGCGCTTCGCCGACTTGTTGAGGCGGGCGTGTCGCTCGACGGAGCCAGCGACCATGGCGTGAGCGAGGCGCTGTACCTGCACGACCCGGACAGTAACGGCATCGAACTCTACTGGGATCGCCCTGCGGAAGAGTGGCCCCGCTCTGCGGAGGGCGAAATCGCTATGGTGACAAAAAGGCTCGATATAGAGGGGCTGTTGCGCGAGGCATCCTAGTCTTTATACCATCAGCCTTTAAGCCTATCGCCACGCCCGCTGTATCTTCGCAAGCGCGTTCGCGATGTCCTCCATGTCCGCACTATCGCCCAGTAGCATCTGCTGGAAGAACCACAGATTTTCCAGACACACCTGTTCGCAGACGGGCAGGTTGAGGTTCGGGTAGTCCATGAGCCGCCCCGTCTGACACCACGCCCCTTTGCGCTGTCCCGCTTGCGCGAAAACGTTCTCCTTGTAGAGCGGAACGTACCCCGATGTGCAGGGTATCCCCTCCGCAATCAGCGCTTCGATTAACTCCGCCTTTGTTTTGCCCCCGAAAGCCTCCGCCTTATAGCGAAAAGTGAACAGATGGTTGGCGTGTAGCGTAATGCGCGGGTCTTCGCGGGGAAGTTCCACCCCCTCAAAAGACTGAAGCAGGGCGCGTAAGTAGGTCGCATTTTCGAGGCGCTTCTGGGTCTGCGCGGGTAGCCGAGCCATCTGAGCGCGAAGAATAGCGGACTGAAACTCCGTCATGCGGTAGTTGCCTCCCAGAACCTCGTGCTGATACCAGCGCCCGCTACGCACGCGCCCGACGTGCGTCACCGACCACGCTTTTTCGATAAGCTCCTCGTTATTGCTGACGATGATTCCGCCTTCGCCCGCATTCAGGTTTTTACTCGCCTGAAAACTAAACGTCCCCAAGTCGCCAATCGCGCCGACCTTCGTTCCGCGCCACTCGGCGGCGGGGGCTTGCGCCGCGTCCTCAATGACGTAGAGGTTGTGTTTACGGGCTACCGCCATCACGCCATCCATGTCGGCGGGTCTTCCTGCGATATGCACGGCGATAATCGCTTTCGTGCGGGGCGTTATCGCCTCCTCAATTTTGGCGGGGTCTATATTCAGGGTATCGCCCTCAATATCTACAAAGACGGGGGTAGCGCTCACGGTAAGCACGGCGCTCGCCGTCGCGATAAAGGTGTAGGGAGGAACAATCACCTCGTCGCCGCAACCTACGCCCAGCGCCCTAAGAGAGATTTCCAGCGCCGCCGTGCCATTCACGCAGGCGACAGCGTGCTTCGCGTGCTGATACGCCGCGAACTCCTCCTCGAACGCTTTGCCCTCCGCGCCCTCCACGTACCACCACTGGTCGCTGTGCAGGACGCGAAGCAGGGCTTGCTCCTCCGTCGCATCGTAGAGGGGCCACTTGCTCCAGGGGCGGGCTTGAATATCACGGACGGGGATACCGCCCGAAATCGCTAGTTGTTCCGACATTTCAACCTCATGTTAAAAATTTTATGGTAGGAGTTCAGAAGGGCTACTCCCCCTCTTTCGCAGGGAAAAAGGTTTTCGCCCACTCTTTTCTTATTGCAATCTGCTCTGGCGTAGCGGTTTCCAGCGGCTTGCCCGTAATATCCAGTCCTGCGTAGCCAAGGCACTCGGCGAAGGGCATGGGGTCGGCGGTTCGCGTAAGCAGGTTGTAGAAGGCGGTTAGGTCTCGCCCTGCGATAAGATTCGCCACGTCCCTGATTTCGTCCTCCTCGAAGCCCGGCTTTGGCGGGTTGGTTCGCTTCATAAGTTCGCGCATAACGTCGTCTAGCGATTTTTTATTTTCGGTGACATGGCGAATTTTCAGGTCGAGGCAGAGACCAATCAGCATTCCTTTGAAGTAGTAGGAGATGCCGTAGCCGCTACTGTTTCCCGCCTCCCAGACTCGCAGGCTCGATTCGTCGGCGGAGGTTTTGCGATAGGCGGCGGCGTTTTGGTAGGAGCGTATCGCGCCTCCCCACCGGCTGAGGAATCGCTCTTCCGTCACAAAGCCCGCCCGACGCACACAGAGAGCCGCGTAGTAGTCGGTTACGCCCTCCGAAAACCAGAGATTGCGCGTCTTGGGAGGCTCTAAGTAGTCGAAGGGGCCCAACGCTTTCGGGCGAATGCGCTTTACGTTCCAGAGGTGAAAATACTCGTGCGCGGCGAAGTGAGCGATAGCCTTCGCGCCCTGCCCTCCAATCGCCATACGGGTTCCGTTTAGGTGTTCCAGCCCTCCGCCCACTCCCCCCACATCGAAAAAGAAGCAGTACTGCGAGTAGGGAAGGCTTCCCATAGTGCGCTGATAAGACTCCACAATACGAGTTAGAACGGTGCGATACTCTTTTGTGTCTTGGATGTTTTCGGGGTGCGAGAAGAAGGCGGCGCGATGCTGTTTGCCGCTCACGGTAAACGTCTCCACCTTGATTTGGTCTCTATCCCCAATCACAAGCGGCGAATCGGAGAGAGTATCGTAGTCGGGAGCCGTGTAGGTGATTTCGTCTCCATTTCGCTTTTCAGTAAGAGCCATCACCGCTTGCCACTCTTGGGGAAGCCGCACGGTTAGCGAGACTCTCTCCGTTTTTCTGCCCAGTACGTAGACATAGGCGGCGGGCCCATTTACGAAGACCTGCTTGGGAAGTATCTGCACGTTCTCGCTAAAGAATCCCGGCGGCGTTACGGGCAGGACGTAGGTGACAGTGACGACCTCCGCGCCCTGCGTAGCGACCATCCATGTGTGCATACGGATTCGGGTTACGGGGAGGCGCTTGCCTTGTGCGGGGTCTCCGCTCCACGCCGCTAAGTTTTGGACGTACTGCGAGTGGTCTTGAACATGGTAGTCCCCCGGCGACCAGACGGGCATCTGGACAGAGACCGCCTCATCGTGGTTGAGTACGGGAATGGTCACGGAAATCTCAAGGTGCGGATAGGCGGGGTCTGTACGCGGAACGAGGCGATAGGCGATGGCGGGGGCTTCGTCTTGCGGGAGGGCGCTACTCGCAACGGGGGCGAACCCTAGCAGGGTTATGGACAGGAGCGCCAGAAGGCGCAGAAGCGAACGGCGTATAGTAGAATAGGGCGAGTTAAGCATAACGCGGGATGTCTTTCAAGCGAAACGCCTGCGCTTCAAGAAGAGGCGCAGGCGAAAAGTGTATGAAAACTACGGCGGAAAGGTTACGAACCTGTTTCGGAAGAGTTCGCGGGGGGCGTTTGCCTAGGCGATAAGGAAGCCCAGCCGCCAAGTCGATACATCCCCTTACCGCAGACGATACAGCGCCCCTTGAGGTCGTGCCCTCCGCGGCGATTGGAGACTTGAATGGCGGCTTGCATCAATCTACGGCTTCGACAGTATACGCAGTACGCCTCAACTGCAATATCTTCAGTGGAGGATGGGGGGGGCGTATCCATCTCTTAGGCTCGTTTGAGCAGAGGCAAGCCTGTCTTTTCGCTCTCCGTAACCACGTACCCCTCTGGGAGAGCGTCTATGACACCCTCTTTTACCTCTTTGGCAAAGAAGTGAAGCAGGCGTTTACCGCCACGAGACTCGGTCTCTCGCGCATGAAGAAAGTAGGTCGTTCCAGTTTTCTTGCTTTGAACTGAGTAGGGCATAACCCGTCTCCTTTTCTCGTTATATGTGGGCTTGCAACCCATAAACTATAGGGGGGAGCAAGCGAAATGCGCTCCGTTACCGCATAAGTAACCCGTAAAACAGCGGTGATGAAGGGTATATTAGCACAAGCCAACAAGAAAAACAAGCAGACTCTCCCTCAAAAACAGGACTATTTTGATAGATTTTTTGCTGTTGTTCTTTTAACGGTCTCAATAGAGGGCGGAGATTCGATTCCGCAAACAAAAGAAACGGGCATATTTTCGTTTGTTTTGCTTTTCTGCTTAAACAATCGTAGCGTTTAACCTCAACTTTAGCCATTTTTATACTGCATTTTCGAGTATGTTACGAAGTCTACTCCAGATATTCTCCAGAATTAGGCGTTGTGGTTCTTCTTTTTCCGATGTTGTGTAGTTCATTGCGCCTTTTGCACGGGCAGAGTGTTGGGGCGCAGTCGTTGCGCCATAAGGACAACGAGGCTGAGTAGCTCGAACAAAATCACTCCGCTGACGTTTTTCAAACTTTTCGAAGGGGACTTGGTTATTGTCCGCCCACGAAATCAACGCCCTGAGGAGGGTTTCGTAGTGCTTGACTGTCTTTGTTGCGCGAGTGGCTTGAAGGTGGAGAAGGAAACCTTGAAAGGCGTCATTCCAGGTTGGAGAGGTGAAATCTTTAGACAACTGTGTTCCTTACTAATAAGGCGCTACTAACCTGTTAGGGCACATTAGCAATAACTTACAAATAGTATCTAGAGTTCACAGTTGTCAGGTTAAAGCCCCCGGTCGGATTCGAACCGACGACCTACTGTTTACAAAACAATCGGCTAAAGAATCGGTGA
>CAIJLM010000560.1 GCA_903821495.1 uncultured Chthonomonas sp.
GTATTCTTGAGAGGTGAGAACATTTCACAAATGTGGGGAATCTCCTTACTAGCTATTATCGGTCTAGTAATTTGGGCGGGAGTGATTTTATGGGGCGTGGTTACTATCGCCTACATATCTACCCACCCCCCCCGTTACCGCGCCGACAGCGCGCCTACCGCTTTCGGCGCCCAGTACGAGGATGTACTGTTTCAATCTCGTGATGGCGTGATGTTGTCAGGCTGGCTTGTTCCTGCCGAAAATCCGCGAGGCGCGATTGTGTTGTGTCACGGCATGAACTCGCATAGGGGGGATATGCTCCCTTGGGCGGCTCCGCTTTGGCGGGCGGGCTTCACTCTGCTTCTTTTCGACTTCAGGGCGTTTGGGAAGAGCGAAGGCAGCCTTTCGACGGCGGGCTTTTTGGAACAGGGCGACGCGCAGGGCGCGGTAGACTACCTTCTCTCACGCCCCGAAGTAGCGGCTCTCGCCGTCGGGATATTCGGTTTTTCTATGGGAGGCGCTACCGCCATTCTCGCCACTGCGAAAGACCCGCGTATCGCCGCTTGCGCCACTCTGGGCGCTTACGCCACGGTAGAGGGCGCTATCCTCCAACGATGCAAGCGTCATTTCGGGCGTTTGGCGCGTCCGGCGAAGTGGAGTATGATGCTACTGGGCAAGTGGCTTGGATGGTTCTATGTGGAGCCGGATGAGATAACGCCCGTCTCCTGCGCTTCGCAGATTGCGCCGCGCCCTTGCCTCATTCTACATGGCGCGGAAGATAGAATTGTCCCCTCGCACGACGCGCACTCCGTTGCAACCGCGATTGGCGATTCGGCGGAGATACGCTACCTCCCCAACTCTAGCCATAGCCGCCTCGACGCGCAGAGCCGCGAGGTTGCAGAACAGACCCTCATTGAGTTCTTCGTGAAATCCCTCGAACAGCCCGATTCCGCGCCCTAAACAAGCGAGAAGACCGGGAGGAACGTGAAGTTCCTCCCGGTCTTAGGTTTGGCTACCGTAAAAGTAGTGACTACTTTTTGGCGGCGTCGCCTTTTTTCATTGCCATTTTCTTACCGACCGCTTTTTTGGCGGCGGCTTTCTTGGCTCCCATTTTGTGGGTGGCTTTTTTGGCGGCGGGCTTCTTGTCATCGGCGTTTACGGGGGAGACCATAGCGCCACAGACAACGGTAAGAGCGGCAAGCGCGAGAAGGTTGCGAAGTTTCATTTTCGAGTAAAATCCTTTCTACGAGAGATACATGAGGTTGCGCCGCTACATAGCGACACAGGATACTCACGGGAAACGAAACCTTACGGTTTCTGAGACACGCGCAAACGAGCGTGTTTGGGCTGGGTCTTAACACAATAAGACGACGAAACGGCGCAAAATGTGACAGACCCAAAAGAGGAATTGCGTTCCTATTTTAGCCGAAAAAGGGCGATATTCCTAGTAGGATTCTAACAAAAAACGGTGAAATAGGAACTATTTTAGCGATAGAGCAGATATTTTTCGCGTCGCTGGCGAAATTGCGCCGAGCCTGCGTTCCATACCCGCCATATTTCAGCAGATGATTTACCTTCCTGAAACATTACTCTCACCTGATTCGTGCCGCAAACCTTATCAAACATCTCTTCGCGCCCAGCGGGGAAGAAATTCAAGGAGGGCGCAAGTCTTCGCGCTGCATCCATCAACTCGAAATTCAGGCGCGTCAGCTCCGCCTTGTCGGGGTCGGTAATATGTATCTGTACTCCCCCGCAACTCTTATTTGTGTAGGCGGCGTAGAAGGGTTGCCAGTACATAGGGCGAAAAAATACCCCCTTGAGTTTGCGCCCGTTCAACTCCTGCGCCATTTTGTACGCCGAGAGGTTAGGCGCTCCTGCCAACTCGAACGGAAGCGTATAGCCCACCCCGATATTCAACGAGGGCTGCTCTCCCACAATGCCAGTCGCGGCGTAGAATAGGGCGGTCTCTGCGTGAGGAATGTGCGGACTGGTTAATACCCAAGGGAGTCCCGTTAGCGCCCACGTCATATCGCGCCTCCAGCCCTCCATCGGAACCACGATGAGGTTGCACCGCTTCCCGCCAGCGAGCCAACCTTCGCCATTAGCCATCTGTGCGAACTCGCCTAGCGTCAAGCCGTGCGCGTAGGGGATAGGGTATTTGCCCACAAATGAGCGGTATTCGGGCGCAGGGATGTTCCCCTCCACCCGGTTTCCGCCTATCGGGTTTGGGCGGTCTAGCACGCAGAGCGTCACGCCGTTTTCCGCCGCCGCCTCCATGCAAAGCCCTAGCGTGCTGATGTAGGTGTAGGAGCGGGAGCCGATGTCTTGAATATCAAAAACGAGCGCGTCAAGATTTCGGAGCATCGCGGCGGTAGGTTTGCGAGTCTTGCCGTAGAGCGTATAGACGGGTAGCCCTGTAACGGGGTCGCGCGCGTTGCCGACCTCCTCTCCGGCGAGAGAGTCTCCCCTTACTCCATGCTCCGGCGCGAAGAGCGCAACCAACTTCACTCCCTTCGTATGGGCGAGGATGTCTATATTGGCGCGATAGTCGGAGGCGATTCCGGTGGGGTTCGTGACCAGCCCGATGCGCTTGCCCTGTAGCGGCGCGAAGTTACGCCCTATCCAGACCTCCAAGCCTGTCTTCACGGCGACGCGCTTAGGGGGGGCTTCGTTCTGCGCCGTCGCGGTGTTTTGGCGCGACACCGAGAAACAGCCCGATAGGATAAGCGCCCCTAACCCTAGTATCTGTAAACGGCTCCACTCTCTGCTTGTCATTGGGCTATTTGCTCTTCTTAGGGACTATCCACACATTGCGGAACTGTACGGGGTTGCCGTGGTTCTGTAGCATGATGGGCCCCTCCGCCGTCATAGCCCCGTCCAAACTGGCGCTAGTGGGATGCTCAATCTCTACGTTGTTATGCACCTTCACACCGTTCCATATCACCGACACGCGGGGCTTCTCGGTCATTTTTCCATCAGCGCTGAAGCGGGGGGCGCGGAATGTGATGTTGTAAGCCTGCCAGTGTTCGGGGGGCTTGCAGGCGTTTACGTCGGGGTCTTTCTGTTCGTAAATCGAGCCGCAACCACCCGCCTTATAGGTTGGGTTGTTGTAAGCGTCCAACACCTGAATCTCATAGAGACCGTGCATATAGACTCCGCTATTCCCGCGCCCTTGCCCCTCCGCTTTGGGCATAAGCGGTATTTTGAACTCAACATGGAGTTGGAAGTCGCGGAACTTCTGTTTGGTGAGAATATCGGGAAAGCCAGACGTGACGAGCAGAGCGCCATCGGGTAGAACCGTCCAACCGCAGGGCGCGTTGGAGCCGCGATGAACCCAAGCGTCCAGACTTTTACCGTCAAAGAGTTTTATGGCTCTGCGCGGCGCCTTCTGGGGCTTCAACTCTCTCTCAACGGCGGGGGATTCTCTCTTCTCTTCGTCTGTTTCCCAGAACTGAGCGCGGGCGCGGGAGCCTGCGGTCAAGAGTAGAACAGCGAGAACTCCGCTCATTAGCGCACGGGAGACCTTAAACGCGGACATAGTTTCCTCCAAAAAGTAGATGGGTGTTGTGAACTGGGGAGTTTTTCGCCGTATTGCGTCGTTTTTCCTGCCCGATATGTAGAGCGGCGAGGGATTATTTAGGAGGGGAGGGAAGCTTGTCTACATACTTTGCAAGGTAGGTTAGCGCATTGGAAAAGGTCACTCTGTCAGGCTCGCTTCCTCCTGAATGTACGAGATAGTTTCTATAATTACGAACAGAGTGGGCGTTGTTTTTTGTATCCTGATTGATAGGATAAGGTTGTAATTTCGCAAC
>CAIJLM010000561.1 GCA_903821495.1 uncultured Chthonomonas sp.
ATACCCGCAAACAACCTAGCCCTGTAATAGCGTTACGACAAATATATCGCATTTTCGCGACAAATCTTCGCTTGATACGGTTGAGCCATTTCGCCTTGTAAAACGTCTGATAAGGCGAAACTATGGAACGAGAACCATATCACTCCTTGAGTATACTATGCTTCTACACCTTTTTCCTCCCTGTATGGTGAACATTGCAAAACTATTTTCAAAATCGTGCATCGCATAAATACTCTTGGATGGCTTCCATTGACTTTTCAATCCACTGTGCAATAATGTGGGTAGCAAATCGGAACGCCATACCAGCAATGGGCGGTAAACCTTATAGCCGCCACTTGGTGGCTATAGTTGTTTTTGCCCTAGAGAAACAACTCCTCCTCCACATTCAAGTAGAGACTAGCCGCATACCTCTTTTGACACAAAGCCTCCCTTTATGAAATCATAGTATTATCCAATAATTCAATGAGGAAGAGCCGCAATGCTAGACACTAGACAGATTCACCCGATGACCGATTTTCTACGAAACCATAAGGTTCATGTCGCGAGGCTCAAGGAGACAGGGAAGCCCGAAATCCTTACGGTCAACGGCAAAGCCCAGGTCGTTATTCAGGACGCGGACGGTTATCAGGAGTTGATGGAGCGATTGGAACGCGCCGAACTTATCGCCGCTATTCAGGAGGGCTTCGCCTCTGCGGAACGGGGAGAGAGGAAACCCGCCGGGCAAGTTCTCGCGGAGATGAGAGCGAAATATGGCGTACACGGTTAAACTCGCCGCTACCGCCGAAGCGGACGCTTACAACGCCTTCGAGACTATTCGCGCCGACTTATAGCGGGGACGTTACTACTCTTCGTCTGTCAAAATGCTTTTGATGTCTTGCGCCCTATGAAAAACCCGCAGAATATCAATACCGCCGTCTGGGGTGAGGTAGAAAACGTGGTAGGGGTGCAACGGCACGAACTGCCGATGTCCTCCTAGAAGGTGTGGGAGGCGCTGGACAGCAAGTAGACTGCTTTGAGATGCGAATAGCCCTCTCTCCGAGTTGCGCGGACTTTCCTAAGATGGGTAGAAGTCGTGAAGAGTTGGGCGCGGGGGTGCGGAGTTTCCCAGTGGACAGGTATGTAATTTTCTACCGTCTCGCTTCCACTATTATCAAAAAGGCGACCGCTCACCTTCTGAGAGGAGATTCCACATAAACGGCGAACTGTGAGAGTATGAAAATCACGAACATCGAAACCATCCCTGTACTCGTTCCCCTCACGCCGCGTCTCGCTATTAAGTCGGCGCGGGGCTATCACACCGCCTCCCCTTTCCTCTTTATAAAAGTCCACACAGATGCGGAGATAACCGGACTAGGCGAGGTCTCCTGCACTCCTATTTGGAGCGGCGAAGACAACGTTACGGCGGCGCACTTTATTAGCAATCTCCTCGCCCCCGCGCTCATAGGGCGAGACCCCCGCAATATCGAAGCCTGCATGGCGCTACTCGACTCCATTCTGGCGGAAAATCTCTTCACAAAATCGGGCGTTGAGATGGCGCTGTGGGACATTCTCGGCAAGGCGGCGGGACTGCCGCTCTACCGTCTTTTGGGGGGCGCAGTGCGAGAATCGGTTCCCACGAAGTTCTCCATCTCTGGCTTGGAACCCGACAAGGCGGCGGAAATCGCGCAGTGGGCTTACGGCTTGGGCTTTCGCACGATGAAGGTGAAGGTGGGTAAAAACCCTGCGGAGGATATAGCGCGAGTACGCGCCGTTCGGGAAGCGGTAGGCGCGGGGGTGAGACTGGGGGTGGATGCGAACGGCGGCTGGTCGGTGCGCGACGCGATTCGGACGCTCAACAGACTAGAGGAGTGTGACATCTACTTCGCAGAACAGCCCGTCTCCCCGCAAGACCCCGCTTGGATGGCGGAGGTTCGTCGAAATATCGGCGTTCCCGTCATGGCGGACGAGAGTGTTTTTCATCTATCGCAAGCCCTCGCCCTCGTTCGAGCGGCGGCGGCGGATATTTTCTCGGTCTATGTGGGCAAGGGCGGCGGGATAGGCGCGGCGCGAAAAATTGCGGCGGTAGGGGAGGCGGCGGGGCTGACCTGCACTGTCGGCAGTAATCTCGAATTGGGGGTTGCGAGCGCCGCTATGATACACCTTGCAAAAGCGACGCGGGGTATCGATGCGGAGACCTTTCCTTGCGATATTATTGGTCCCCTCTACTACGAGACAGACTTACTGAAAAACCCTCTGCCGATTCAAGGCGGGGTAGCGCAGTGCCATGAACTGCCGGGGCTTGGCGTAGAACTGGATGAAGAAGCCGTGAAGCGATATGTTTGCAGGTGACTTTCCATCCATCGCTCTTGGGCGCTATAATGAGAGTATAGAGGAGGGCTTTACCCAATGTTGAACCGATTTTTCAAGGTCTGCCTACTGACTGTCGGGCTGTGCTTAGGCGCGGTGGCAGTCTCCGCGCAGACCTTTTCGCCAGATGGCAAGCAGATTCTTTTTCCGCATTACGACACGCTAGGAAACTCTGTGCAAGCGGTTATAAACACCGATGGAACGGGGCTAACGACACTCCCCGATTCGCTTGGCTCCGTAGTGGCGAAGTGGTCGCCCAATAGCAAGTATGTTCTTTTCGGGAACGCAGACCGCGAAGTGAAACTCTACCAGTTCAAAACGGGCAAAACGAAACTCATCGCCCGCAATGTAGAGCCGCCCTTCGCATGGCGGGAGGACAGCGCCTCGTTCGCTGGGGTTTTGGTCAGCAAGGACAAAAAGACCCTGCTCGAAACGCGGGAGCTGTGCCGATTCGACAGAGATGGCTACCCAATGGGACGAATCCACCTGGGCGATATTCGCCTCGCTCCTTTCGCGCCGCTGATATGGATTCCCTCCACCGACGAGCAGATATTTATGACCAACGATAAGGCGAGTATCAACGCCTATATGACCGATTCGACCCAGTTTCGCAAGGTCTCCTCCTCCAACGACCTGATAGGTATGGGGAGAGTCGGGAACACTCAAGAGGTGGTCTGGGCGCGTAAGGGGCCCAACCTTCGCTATATATTGATGACGCTCTATCGCTTCAATACCGCCGTCAGTTCCGTATTACGGCTCAACTTTCCAGAGAGAATCCCCGCCCTGAATCCCGACCCGCGCCATGCGCCGGATTCGATTGTCAGCGTCCGATTTTCGCCAGACGGAACTCGCCTTATCCTCATCGCGCATCTTACAGAGCCGCAAAAATCCCTCTACTACGCCTACACTATGAAGACAGACGGGAGCGAGGTCTACCTTGTAGACAAGTACGCCACCCCTCCCGACTTCCTCTATAGTTGGTCGCCGGACGGGCAGCGTCTGACGTGGATGTGGAAATCGAAGTTGATGATTGGCAACCTGGATGGCGCGGGCAAGATGAAGCTTTTGACGCAATAGAGAGGAGGGTAGGCGGAATGTCACTCGCAGAGATAACTACAACGCCAGAGGCGACAGGGTGCGACTCGAAGCATTTTCAGCACGTCAACGCCTTGCTTCAGCGGGGCGTTAGGGACAGAGTTTTCCCGTGCGCGACCTACATGGTTCTGCGGCACGGCATGGTTATCGCGCAGGGAGCTTTCGGGGCGGCGCAACCGGATGCAAAGCCGCCCTCCGCCTGCACAGTAGACACCGTTTTCGATCTCGCCTCCATCACAAAAACGTTTACCGCCACCCTCCTCCTCCAACACATTGAAGAGGGGAAATTGACGCTTAATCATGAACTCGCGGACGTTCTCCCCGAAGCGAAAGAGACCCCCCTCGCCGCGCTCACCTTGAAGCAGTGCGCCACGCATACCAGCGGACTTCCCTCATGGAAGCCGCTCTACAAGAGTTCACGCCCCGCACTCGCGGAGATACTCGCCACCCCTCTCGACAAGAAGCCGGGAACCCACTACGCCTATAGCGATTTGGGCTACATCCTACTGGGTAAGGTGTTGGAGCGACTCAGCGGGAAGCCTCTGGATGTTCTCGTGCAGGAGCGCATCTGCCAGCCATTAGGAATGAAAAATTCGGGGTATCGTCCCGCGCCTTCGCTCTATTCCCGTTGCGCGGCGACAGCGAACTGCCCCCTGCGCGAAGGGAGAATACTGGTCGGCGAAGTGCATGACGCGAACGCGCAGAGCATGGGCGGGGTGGCGGGTCATGCGGGGATGTTTGCGCCCGCGCCGGAGTTGGCGCGATACGCGATAGCCCTAGAGTATCCTGAAGTGGCGCGTCACCTGCATATTAAGCCGCTACTCGGCGCGTTGACGCGCAAACTCATCGAATCGAATCAGGTCGACCCGCTCGTCGGAAGCCACTCCATAGGCTGGTTCACGCCTCCCAACCCCTATCTTCCACGCGGGGATATGCTTTCCGAGCGAACCTTCGGACACACAGGCTTCACGGGAACTCTCCTTATGTTCGACCCTGAAAACAACCTCTCTCTGATTCTCTTCACGAATCGAGTGTACTACCCGCGAGATGCCGCAGAGAGTCTGCGAATGCGGCGGCTCTTCGCGAATGCAATAGGCGGGACGCTCCGCCCATAGACGGGCGGGGCGCGACAAGAAAATTTCAACAAACCCGTTGACATTACGCAAAAGTCTTGTTATACTGAATTAAGGGGTGATTCACTTGACGTTTTGACCTTTGTTGGTCATAGCAAACGGCGAAAAAGGCGTACTCTCTACCATGGTGGGATGGCGATGAAAGTACGTTATACGGTAGTGAACGGCGAAGTGTTGTCCGAAAACCGAGGGGGAATCAAGCGGGACTACCTGCCTGACACGCAAGGCAACACCATCGGTCTGATAGATAGCACGCAGACGATAACGGACACTTTCTCGTACTATCCCTACGGGGAGGTCGCCTCTCGAACAGGCACGAATGCGACTCCCTTCCAGTTTCTAGGCACACTTGGGTACTACCGGGATAGCGCCAGCAGAACGTATGTACGAGCCAGAACCTTGAACACCGCGCAAGGCAGGTGGATGACGCAAGACCCCATTGGATTCAAGGGCGGTGACTACAATCTGTATAGATATGTCAACAATAGACCGACTGTGCTAGTGGATCCGAGCGGGATGAAATGTCCTCCTCCCAATATTCATGATGATTGGGGTACGTGGGTCGATTGCGCCTCAAGTCAACTTAAAGAGTGTAAAGATGATTGCGCCCATGCTATATCATTTAATATTTGCATCGTGTATATTTTGGATTACTGTTGTATTTTAACGGGCTGGCACGTTGGTGACTACCATTGTGGTTGTAAAGCGGTTCTGCGTAATATACCATGGTGTCGTTCATTCCCCGGTCTTCATTTCCAGATTGCGCTATAGTCGACATTGTATGTCTCTATCTATTTTAATTTCCCGTTTTAGGAGGCAACCCGTGAAAATAGGTCTCATTCTTGCCGTTTTTACATTGCAGGCTACTTTACAGCAAGCGCCAAAAACAGAGGCTTCTCTGACAGCAATTTGGGCTCTTAGCAAAGCGAAAACGATGGAGTTTCAGATGACAGAGTGGGTAGATGACGCGCTTTCGCCAACGCCAAAATTATCTAAAAGCCTAGTCGTTAATGTCAAAGTTCAACGACCTAACTCTCTGCGCTACGAGATTATCGAAAAGATAGAACACAGACAAGAACTAGAGGGGGGAGGCATCCATATTCAGAAGTCGATGGTTGCCGACATATTTAGTACGGATGGACGCGGACGATGCCTTTACTACAAAGATAAAAACAAATATGCTATCTATCCTAGCTCTACCCCGCTACAAAATACATTCAAAGGGATAGAAAAAGAGGATTTGTTGATGCGCTCTCCTCTGTTTTTTTCGGAGAACCCGCTAAAAGAGTTTAAAATGCACTATGACGGCATTGTCGCCATTGAGGGTATCAAAGGAGAGGCTTACTCTGGTAGCACGCAGGAAAAGGAGAAGTCTGCGCTATTTCAATTCATTCTAGACTCTCAAACACGACTTCCCTTATTGATGCGTGGCTTTGCCCTCTCGCCAAAAGGAGACAAGAAGATAGAGAGGGAGCGAATATATTTTACTAATTGGAAATTAAATAAACCGATAGACGCAAGCTTGTTTGAATCCAAGCCTCCAGTGGGCGCTACGTTATTAACACCCGATAACCGCTCAAAAACGCCCCAAATCAAACCTCTCGAACCACGCCCTTAAACTGGGGTGCGTATTCAGGGAAAACCTCCCCCGCCCTGCTGTTCTTCACGCGCTTGTGCAGAACCTCCGCCAGTATATCGCGGTAGTCGGTAGTCACGCGCAAATCGCCCCCATCCTCTAGTTTGTCCTGCGCCAAGCCCGGAAAGTCGCCATGAACCTTCCCGCCGACAACGCCCTCGCCTAGCAGGAGGAAACAGCTTGCCCGCCCATGGTCTGTGCCGAGGCTGTAGTTCTCATAAGCCCTGCGCCCAAACTCCGTCATCACGAGAACGGTGACGTGTTTCATCCGCCTATCAAGGTCTTTCACGAAAGCGGCGAGCGACTGTGCAAGGTCTCCCAAGAGGCGCGCCTGTAACCCCGTTTCGCGCCCCTGTGCAAAGTGAGTGTCCCACGACCCCCGCATCTCCAAAAACGCAACCTCCATGCCCACATCCCCCTTCAAGAGGCAAGCCGTCTGCTGAAAGCCGCTACCTAACGTGGTAGCTGGGTAGGCGGCTCCATGCTCCGGGCGATAGTGCGCTGGGTCTAGCCGCTGAATGGCGGTCATCGCGGCGAGTGTTTCGCGCCCGACCCGCTCTAGCGGCATGGGAAGTTGGTAAGGGTCTAATGTGGAAGTCTCTTTCGTAGTGGAGGCTTCGCCGTACATCCGCTTGAGGGATTCGGTCAACGCTTGCGCCCTGTCGGGAAGGGGAGGTTGACCTTGAAGCACCGTAGGAGCGACAAGCCGATAGTCGGTTAGAGATGTCAGCGTGACGGCGGTAGTTGCGCCCCGCATGGTATCGGGCAGGGTGTCGGCGAAAGCGACGGCGCGGAGCGGAAGTTCAAATGCGCCTGCCGTTAGTTGAAGGTGACGCGCCAGCCAGCCGCTTGCAAGCCCCGCCTGTCGCCCCAAACCCCTCTCCATCGTCGCCATCGCCTCAAAGTGGGAGCGGGTGCGGTCGTCCGAGCCAACCCCATGAACCGCCGTGAACTTTCCCTCCTTATAGAGGCTGTGGAGCGGCGCAAGAGCGGGGTGCAAGCCGAAGAACCCATCTAAATCGAGAGCGCGGGAGGCGGCGGACGCAGTTTTGTCGTTGGGACGCGCCAACGCGAGAGTCGGGCGCAGGCGATAGTAGTTATCATCGCCGTAGGGCGCGACCATGTTCAGTCCATCCGCCCCGCCCCGCAGAAACAGAATGACTAGCGCGTCTTTTGCGCTGTGCGCCGTCTCTTTCGTTCCCAGAGTCACGTTCGCGAGAGCGGAGTAGCGGCTCCCCGCGCCGATGCCAGACGCGGCTAGCGCGGCTCCCGTGAGGACTTGTCGGCGCGTAAGTTTGAGGTTCATGTTCAAGGTTCCTTATCTCCACTGAAACGCGGGAGAAGCCAGCGTCAGAGCGGCGACCTCCGCAATAGCCGTATTTTCTGGTAGGTTAGACTGACGCGCTTTTGCAAGGTGTTCGCGCAGAGTGGCGACAACGGGGCGGGCTTCGCTAGAGTTCATCGGTAGGTTGAGAAGAGATTCCACGAGGGTCTGTATCTTGCCCTCGTCTCCCTTCGCTCCCAACGCCTTGAATCCCGCTTCGAGGTCAACATTCGTTCCATCAATCTGTCGCCCTGTGAGGGCGAGGGCGAAGTTCCAACGCCCCAACAAGGAGCCCGTCCACGCCGCCGCCTTTTCGGGGAAGCCATCGGGCATGGGCCACTGGTAGAGCGGTTGCCCCATCGCGGCGAGATGTTTTTGCAGGGTCGCTCCGCCGTCCGTGTCCGCGCTGACCGTCCTCAGCGCCGAAACCATAAAGTCGAGGGGGCGTTTGAATATCGGGCGGTTGCGCGTCGGGTCGAAAACTCCATCTAGCAGAATTGGGCGCAGGAGGGCGCGAATATCGGTGTCGTTTTTCAGGTAGGCTTTGGCGGCGCGGTCTACGATTTCAGGCGGGACGTGTCCGAGATAGCGGCGACACAGTTTTCGCGCCAAGAATCGCGCCGTCGCTTCGTGAGTCACAAGGCGTTCCAGCACGCTGTCCGCGTCTCTCTCGCCCGCCTTGGGAGCGAGATGCAGGTTCAGAAATGGGACGAACTTCGCGCCCTCATCGTGTAGCGAGGAGTCGTAGTAGAAGCCGGGATGCGGGTCTCGCACGCTTGCCAAGACCCCCCCAACGTCGTAACGTATATCGCCCGTAGTTTTGAGCCTCCAGCCCGTGAAGCACCGCGCCACCTCTTGAATGTCCTTCTGCGTATAGCCGCTGTTTACGCCGAGCGTGTGGAGTTCCAGCAGTTCTCGCGCATAGTTCTCATTTGCAACGCCCTTTTTGTTCTGCTGATTGTCGAGGTAGGAGAGCATGGCGGGGCTGTGCGCGGAGGCGAGAAGCAGGTCTCGAAACTTGCCAAATAGGTGTGGGCGAATCACATTTTCGGTATCAATCGCCACGAGTTCCCGCTCATTGCTCTTGAGGGCGTAGATATTGAAGTGGTTCGTCCAGAAGTCGGCGAGGGTCTCCCGCAACTGATGACGACTGTAGGTGGCTCTCAGGATAGCGGCTTGCATCGTCTCCGCCATGAGTTGGTCGTTGTCTACATCGTTGGCGGTATCAGGGGCGGAGCGAACGCGCTCCTGCAAATCAATTGGGTTGACGCGCCAACCTACGATAGGGTCTTCGGTCAAGTTGTCGGCGAGTTGCTCTTCCAGCCAGCTTTTCGCGCCCGTCTGCGCGACACGCGCCACCTCTCCCGGCTTCGCCCCGAATGCAGCGCGGTTCAGAACGTGACGCGCCTCTCTCGCCGACGGCGTATCGGGCAGGGCGGCGTATTCGGCATGAACTCTCCCCGTAACCTGCTGAACTCTATCGCGTACAAGGTCGCACCCCGCCATGCTTATCAGCGTCGCCACTCCCAAGCCCCCCGCTATCTGCTTCGCGGCGGAGGGAGGCGCGGGAGTCTCTGCGTCCATGTTAGGCTACTCCTGTCGCATCGTGCGAAAGTGGCGGGACGACAGGGCTAGAGTAGGTATGCTTCTGCGGGAGAACGGCGAGAACCCCCGAACCGAGCGCGAAGAGTATGGAGAGAGGAAGCATAAGAAACCAGCCGAGTAGGGGAAACAGCATTGCGAAGCTGTGGACGAGGCTTCCGCGCACCAACATCCCGAAAGAGGTTCTCGCGCCGGACATCTCCCCGATTCGCGTTCCGAGTAGCGAAGCGATACCTGCGCCGCCCATAATAAGGATTCCGCCGCAAAGAAGGGCGAGAACGAAACCAGTAAGCTTGATGGGCCCCTGCGGGTTGCCTACGAGAGTGAGGGCGATAAAAACAAGTATAGCCATGCCTATCCCCGTAAGAAAACACTTTTTCGGCTTGCTGTCCAGTAGGTTCCGGGCGCGTTGCGCCTGTTGAGGCAGGGCGAGGGCTGTCACAATGACAAGCGCCGCCCATGAGGTGAGAAGCGCCATTGTGATAGCGACTCCAAACTGTACGAGAGCGAGATTCATAACTATCCTCCCTATAGGGGCTGTTTTGCGATGCGTTCTGTAGGTACTACGTTTGAGGGACGGGGCGGGTTGTGTGAAAAAAGTCACACATGGAGGCGGAATTTAGGGATTTATGAAGGCGGGAGCCTATCAATCTACGAGCGAAGAGCGCAAGCCCTCACCCTGCCCTGCGGGCATCCTTCTCCCGATTCGGGAGAAGGACTTGTCTATTAGGTGGGTAGTTTCTGCGATAGGCTCGCGTATTTTCACATAACCTC
>CAIJLM010000562.1 GCA_903821495.1 uncultured Chthonomonas sp.
GAAAATGCTATGCACTCTAAGGCAGAGACGTTTGGCGCAACTGAGCGTGGAGGAGGCGTCCGCGCTACCAGCGGCGTTAGAGAGACACGCAAAGACCTGCGCGGAGTGTCGCGACTTCTTAGAGGATTTACGCCGAATTCAGCGGGCGCTTCCGCAAGCCTTCGCGCAGGAGAAGCCCTCTAGCGACTTCGATAGTCGCCTCTGGGCGGCGTTGCAAAAACAGACGCAAGTATCCCCAAGAGGGTGGCGTAGTCCGTATCCCGTTTATGTAGCGACAATGACGATGGCGTTGAGCCTCGCGGCTATCGGCTACTACTCCGCTCATCCAAAGTCGGAAGAGGTAGATAAGTCTGCGCCATTTAACCCTATGCCATACGCAAGCCCGATGGTCGCTCAAGCGCAAACAGAAACGCCTCCCTTAGTGACGATAAAAGAGGATATAACCCCTGTTCGTCATCGCCGAACCCCGAAAAAGAGGCATTCGCCCTCCAAAATCAAGGCTCCGCTTCCCGCAAAGGAGTACATTGTAAAAGCGGATGCGCCCAAACGTCAGCAGATAACATGGACGCAGGTAGGTTCTTACTACGCCGCCCAGGGCGAGTACCAGGATGCGGCTACCGCCTATAACTTTGCGTACCAACAACAGCGCGACCCGCGCCTCGCCTTCGTTGCAGGGCAAGCCGCCGAAAACGCGGGCGACCCCATACAGGCGCTAGAGCTCTTTACGAAAACGTTACAACCGAAACCAACAGACCCTCATTCCGATACACCGGGAAAGGAAAAACAGAATGAAACCTCTTCTCCCCTCCACTCTATTCGCAACTGCTCTTCTTTTGAGCGCGAGCCTGAGTCAGGCGCAACAGTCTCCTAATGCGCCCGCCGTCGCTTCCCAAGCGCCGCAAAGCGCGGTAACATCCCCCCCTGCTCTGAGTTTTACTATCGCTGGCTCTCCCGCGCAGTTTGCGCCTATGCCCGCCCTGCCGTTTCCTGGGCTTTCTAAAAAGATGAAGGACATTCACGCCCTGCGCTATATCAACAGCGTTAAGCTGACGCGCAAGGAGATAGAGAGCGTTCTGCCGCCCCTGCGGAGCCTGCGAAATGCGGAGAAAGCCGCGCAAACGCAGTCCGAGAAGGCGTTGGAAGAGGAGCGCCTGTCCCTGCTTGAAGCGAACTCAGACGACCCTGAGCCTATCAACAGTATGCCCTCCGTACAGATAGAGCTAGACCGCTATCATCAGGCAGAGCAGAAAACATGGCGCGAAGTGGAGAAGACGGTGGGAGCGCAGAAGGCGACGATGCTTCAGATGCTTGTGGGGCGTATCAGCGCGCCGGGCAACGAGTGGAGTATGCCGCCTCGTATGCTCGCGCCCGGCGCGCTAGTAGCGCCTTCCGTCGCGCCGCCCAGAACAGGCTCGCTTGGTCGTCCTAAAGGAGGCGCTCCCAAACCGCCAATCCTCGCTCCCTCTCTTCCGGGTAGCCCCGGTTCGCCGACTCCTATAAACCCTGCTACGCCCATCGCGCCCCCTTCTGCGCCTAGCATTGAGGAGCCTGTTAAGCCGCAACCTCCAACGCCTGCGGGGGAGGTATTGGAGCCACAACTGGCTACTCCGCAAGCGGAACCAGTAGCGGAAGCCCAAAGCCCTGCGCTCGCTACACAGAGCGTAGACCCTGCGCTTCCCGCTGGGCAGGCTCAAGCCGCACCTACTATACCTACGCCTAACGGTTTCGCCCCCTTCCCCGCTAAAGGAGCGCAAGCCTTTCCTCAGCCCGGGCTGGGAGGCGGATTTACGTTCGGCGGATTTGGCGGGTTTCCTTCGCATATCACTCTGAGCGAGTTGGTTGACCTACTTGAGCAGAAACTGAACGCCATGAAGAGGTAGGCGCGACGTAAAACACACGCAAAAGCCCCCTTTCTCCTGCATCAAGCGGAGAACAGGGGGCTTCTTCACTTAACCTCACCCAACCTCTCCTTCGCAAAGGAGAGGAGTTCTTCTGGTTTGAGATTAGAAGCCTGTGCGA
>CAIJLM010000563.1 GCA_903821495.1 uncultured Chthonomonas sp.
GCATTGAGAGTTCGTAGAGTTTTCTCGCGATTTTTGGAAGTGGTAACACATACTCCGCGCCGCCCCGCGCAATCGCCTCTTTGGGCATCCCAAATACGACGCACGTCTGCTCGTCTTGCGCGACGGTTCGCGCTCCTACGCCTCTCAAGCGCTGTAGCCCCCGCGCTCCGTCGTCCCCCATACCGGTAAGAATGGCGGCTACCGTGTTGCGTGAGACTTGCTCGGCGCAAGAGTCGAATAGCACGTCCACCGAGGGGCGATGATGATTGACTGGCTCGCCCATTCTAACGCGCACGCGATACTCCGCCCCGCTACGTTCGACGGAGGTGTGATAACTCCCGGGCGCTATCAGGGCGTGACCGGGCAAAACTCTGTCTCCGTCGCACGCCTCTTTCACGCGAATAGCGCACAGACCATCCAGGCGATCCGCAAACGAGGCGGTGAATCCGGGCGGCATATGCTGCACAATGACGATGCCGGGCGAGTCGGCGGGAAGCGCCGTCAAAACTTCGCGTATCGCTTCCGTGCCGCCCGTAGACGCGCCGATGGCGATAAGTTGATGCGTAAGGCGATACGAAGCCGTATCCAGAGAGCGCTTGACTACGGAAGGGCTACTCTCCGACCTTGTAGCCGGGCGCGTCACCCTCGCTCCCGCCGCCGCCTTCACTTTCTCAATAATCTCTCTTGCGCCATTCTCAACGCCGTTCAGCGTGTCTATCGTCGGCTTAGGGAAAAAATCCACCGCGCCGAGTTCCAGCGCTCGAAATGTAATGTCCGTTCCCCGTTGCGTCAGGGAGGAGACCATGACTACGGGCATAGGATGTCCCCTCATGAGCTTTTCAAGGAAGGTTAGTCCGTCCATACGCGGCATCTCTACATCCAGCGTAAGCACGTCCGGCTTCAGGCTTATAATTTTGTCGCGGGCGAAAAACGGGTCAGCGGCTACGCCGACAACTTCAATGCCTGGGTCGGAAGAGAGTATATGGCTCAGCAACTGACGTATCGCGGCGCTGTCGTCTACGATTAATACCCTTATCTTTTGACTGCTCATATACTATGCCTCCCTTAGAATAGAGTTATGTTGCTATCGTCTTGCGGCGCAGGCGGTTGCGATATTTCCCGCAGGCGCATCTGCTCTTCGCGCCGAATCCTCTCAAGCGTGGAATCCTCCGCCTGATGATTCCTCGACATCTTTTGAAGAAGCGCGCGCCCGCTATCTGTAAAGAAGAGAACCTTGCGCGTCACCAAGCCTCCCATATCCTGAGAGATAATAGGGATTCGCTCCGTATCCAAAAACTCCAGGGCGAATCGGATATTACGTCTGGGAACGCTGTTCTCGCTGTCCTGAATTTTCAAGACGTGCCCCCCGCCGAAAACCTTCGCCTCCAAACGCCGCCTATCCGCCCCCGCCCGCATACACTCGTTGATGAGAAGTTCCATCGCATGAAGCCCGTATCGAGCCGAGGCGGCTTCCCCCTCCGCCGCATTCGGTAGCATAAAGTGGTTCATGCCTCCCGTCATGGTCTTAGGGTCTCGAAGGCAAACGGCGATGCAGGAGCCTAGCACGGTGGCGACTACAGTCGGTTCAGAGGCTGCGAACACTCCGCCAATATGAATAGAGCGTTCCGCCCGCCCTCCATAATCTACGGTTTTATGCGGCATTTTTGCGTATCGCCTCCATCGGTTCCGGAAGGCGGTAGATGGTTCCGCCCAGTGACTGAAAAGCGTCAGAGACGCCGAGTAGCGATTCGGAGTGACCGATAAAGAGATGCCCTCCCGGACGCAAGTATTGCTGAAAGCGTGCGAAGAGCGTTTTCTGAGTCGGCTTGTCGAAATAGATGACGACGTTGCGACAGAATATCATGTCGAACTTTACGCTAGAGTGGATGGGCCACTGCTTGTCTAGAAGATTTATCTGTCGGAAAGCGATTCTCTCTTGCAAGAAGGGTTTAACTTTGAAAAGGTCGCTTTTGTCATCCCGCCCGCGAAGAAAGTGCTTCCGCAACAGGGCTTTTGGCACAGGCGCAAGTTTCTCGGCTTCGTAAACGCCCTGTTCCGCGTGCGCCAGCACTTTCGTGTCAATATCGGAGGCGAGTTGGCGAATATCCCAATTTCCATGCCCTTCCAGCGCCTCCGCAAGCGTTATCGCGAGCGAATAAGGCTCTTCTCCCGTAGAGCAACCGGCGTGCCAGACTCGGATGCGTCGGGGCGCTTCGCCCAGAGAGGCGCGTTGAATAAAGCCTGGAATGATACTCTCCGCTACGAAATCGAAGTGATGCGCCTCGCGAAAGAAGTCAGTTTTATTGGTAGTGAGGCAGTTTATAAACTCTGTTAGCTCTTCGCTGTTCTCGCCTTCCTTCGCAATCAGGCGGCAGTACTCCTCAAAGCGCTCCATTTTATGATACCGAAGGCGTTTCTGTAGCCTCCCCTGCACCATTTGCCTCTTGGCATCGCTGAGAACAATGCCCGTTAGCTTGTAGATAAGGTCGCGAAAGAGGTGAAATTCTGAACTGCTAAGAGCGTATTCAGGCATAGCGAAGTGGAAACCTCCGTCTTTTTCAAAAGAGAGAAAGGAGCAGGGCGCAAGAGGCTGTAGCCGTTTGCGCCCTGAACGCGGTTATTTAGAACTCCTCGAATCCGCTGTCGTCCGGTCGGGAACTCATCCTTCGGTAAGACGGCTTGCTCGCGGTCGCCATCGTTCTGGGCGCGCGTCTGTTGTCTACAGGCGTTCTACTATGAGAGGGCGCCTGTACACTCTGTTGAGCCGCCGCTCGCTGTTGCATTACGTCTATATATCTCTGCGCCAGTTTGAAGCGCCCCACAGTGCTCTGTAGCCCTGTCGCTTGTTGATTCATAGAACGGCTCGCCGCCGCCGTCTCTTCCACAAGCGCGGCATTCTGTTGGGTTATCTGGTCCATCTGCATGATGGCTTTGTTCACCTGCTCGATGCCCGCCGCCTGCTCTTGAGAAGCCGCGCTAATCTCCGTAATGATGTCGGCGACCTTCTTGACCGAGTTGACTATATCGGCAAGCGTCTGACCGCTCTGGTTTACCAGAACGCTACCCTCTTGCACCTTCTGCACGCTGTCTTGAACAAGCGATTTAATCTCTTTAGCGGCGGTGGCGCTACGCCCTGCCAGATTGCGAACCTCTGCGGCGACAACCGCGAAGCCCCGTCCCTGCTCGCCGACTCGCGCCGCTTCTACCGCCGCATTGAGAGCGAGGAGGTTCGTTTGGAAGGCTATCTCGTCAATAACGGAGATGATATCCGCTATTTTTTTCGATGCCTGATTAATCTCCTGCATAGAGGAGACCGCCCTGCCAACCACTTCGCCGCCCTTTTCAGCCACTTCACGCGCTTGAGCCGCCAGTTGATTCGCTTGCTTGGCGTTGTCGGCGTTTTGCTTGACGGTTGAGGTCATCTCTTCCATGCTAGAAGCCGTCTCTTCCAAACTAGACGCCTGTTCCTCAGTCCGTTGCGAAAGGTCATCGGTTCCAATGCTAACCTCACCGGAGCCTTGCGCGATAGTATCGGCGGCTTCTCTCGCCTGAGAAATGAGAGTGGAGAGACTCTCTTGCGCTCGATTATAGGCTTCTACCGACTTCCCTGTCTGATTACGCAGGTCGTTGAACGTCTCCGTCATCATAGCGAGGTCGGATTGCGCCTCCCCTTGTTTCGCGGAGCTTTTCAAAATGGGCTTTAGCGGTTCAATGCTCACGGTCAGGTCGCCATTCCCAAGAGAGTCCATAGCGTCAGCGAGGTCGCCCGTCGCCGCCGCGATAGTGTCCGCGGTTTCACGCGCTTGAGCGACGAGAGTGGAGAGAGCCTCTCTCGCCTGATTGTAAGCCTCCACCGATTTCACCGTCTGATTGCGTAGCCCGTTGAAGGTCTCCGCCATAACGGCGAGGTCAGGCTGACTCGGAATCTCCAGAAGGGGAGTGCGCGGCTCAATTTTTACGTTGAAGTCGCCGTTTGCAAGAGCCGCCATCGCGTTCGCGAGGTCGGTGGAGCAGGCGCCGCGCAGGAATTCGATACGGTCGGCTATCTCTTTAACAACGGCTTTGTAGTCCGCCTCTTCCGCCAGCCTTTCGGTTACATCCAACCACTCCGTGCTGTAGCCCGTTATGGCGCCTTTAGCGTCTTTAGTGCAGTTCACAGTGAGGTCAATCTGAATATTGCCTACTTTAATGCGCGTCTGAAACGGAAACATCGATTCATTCGAGAGGATGTTGCGCTGATGCTTGGGGTTCTTGTGAAATTCGTCTATGCAACGCCCCAGCAGAGCATCCGCTCGAAATCCGGCTCCGAAGGCTTTTTGGAGTTCCGGCTCCCACTTCTTGAGGTTTTGCCGAAGCGAAGCGTTTACATACTGCACCTGAAGGTCTGTGTCGGTCAGCATGACATTCGTGTTGGAGCCTTCCAGAGCCGCTATCTGCTGTCCCTGTTTCTTCTCGGAGGCGAGCCTATCAGTGACATTCTCCCAAGAAACGGCGTACCCTAGTTGGGTTCCGGTCTCATCGTAGGTTCCTCCAATAAAAACCTCGCAGACGAAGGTTCCCATATTTATCGTCCGCTGGTAGGGGAGGTTGCGGGAGTCGCTTGCACGCCGAAACTCCATCGGCTCCTGCGTGAACAGAAAGTCGAGATTCCCTGAAACCGCGTCGGCGGCGCGGAAATGCCGGAACGCATCGCCGCTGGAGCGCAAACTCATCTCCATGGCTTCGAGGGTTTCGAGGCTCTTCTTGTTTGCATGGAGAATGTTGAAATCTCTATCGCAGAGGAAGGTGCAGGTTTGAGCGTACTCCAACGCTTCTAGCGCAGACTGCATGAGCGCGTTTTTCGTCGCAATCTTGGGAGTCGAGCCGACTACCGTCAATTTTGTGCGGGGAGCGCTCCTCGCTCTTGCAGGCTCTACAGAGGGCTGGGGGGTAACAGGTTCCGTCTCTCGGGCGGAAGAGCGAACGGTTGCTTTGGCTACAGCTGCCATAATCGTATCCTTTCTGAATAGATGCGCGACGAGGTCGTCTTGTTAAGCGGCTAAAGACATTCCGGCGTTCTCGCCGAGAAGAACGGTGTCGATATCGAGCAGGATGATGAGTTTGTCGGCTACTTTCCCCATTCCAGTTAAAAGATTGGCGTTCATGTCGCCGAAATCCGGAGGCGGTTGGATATTGGCGGGAGGTATGCTCATCACCTCCGACACGCTATCCACTATCATGCCCATCACTCGGTTCTGCACGACCACCACCACGATAGCCGTGAACTGGTCGTACTCTATCTGCTCCATGCCGAACTTGCGGCGAATATCCACGATGGGAACGATAGTTCCGCGCAGGTTCAGCACGCCTACCACATCGTGCGGGGCGTTGGGTATTCGCGTAGTCGGCACATAGCCCTTTATCTCCTGCACTTTGAGAATATCCACGCCGTACTCTTCATCGCCCAGCGAGAAAGTCAGAAACTGATTTTCATCGGCGGAGGCGCTGACTTCATGGTACGTAGTCTCCCTGTGATTGATTGTCATACACTTGTCCTTTCAGGTCACGCAGACCCTTTGTCTAAACATTTTTCTGTCCGAATGAATACCTAACGGGATTGACCTTACTCAGGTTAATGACTTCTTGCGTCGCCAGCGCACCGGGCGAAGCCAAGGGTAGCGTTGTATCGCCGCGGGTCCCGCCAATGCAAGCCCAACGTAAAACAGTATCTTCCCGACGATATACACCGCTCCAGCGAACGCCATTAAACCACCGTCACGCCAATGCGCCACCATTACTCCCGCGGAGGAAGCCCGGATTAAGAGCGATGAGATGCAAAGCGCCACTCCCATATTCATTCGGAGTTGCGGCGAATAGGATTCTCGCTGTTGAGAGTGAAGAGCGAACCCTTTTAGAGTAGAGAACGACATAACGTATGCCTCCATATCCTTTTATGCGGCTGAAGTATACTCAAGCCTTCCTGTAGAGACGCGAACCAGCCCTGGCACGTCTATAATGAGCGCCACCCGCCCATCGCCCATAATAGTGGCTCCAGCGATGCCGCTCACTTTGCGGTAGTTGGTTTCGAGGCTCTTGATGACGACTTGGCTCTGACCAATCAGCGCATCCACGAGCAAGCCCACCTTGCGCCCTTCGTTTTCTACAACTACGATAATCGCTTGAGTCGGGTCGGTCACTATGGGCGTCGACCGGAATATCTGGTAGAGGCGTAGAAGCGGAAGCGCCTCCTGTCTCACCATCACCACCTCTGTCGCGCCAGCGATTAGACGCACATCTCCCCTGCCGGGGCGGATGCTCTCCACGATACTGGTGAGAGGAAGAATATAGACCTCCTCTCCCACAGAGATGGAAAGCCCTTCCAGTATCGCCATTGTCAAAGGCAGGCGCACTCGAAATCGCGTGCCTTGCCCAGGCGTAGTGGAAACCGTAATAAACCCTCCCAAGCCCTGTATGGCTCGCTTCACAATGTCCATTCCAACCCCTCGCCCCGAAAGGTCGGTGACTCTCTCCGCTGTGGAGAAACCTGGGTGGAATATGTAGTTGTAAATAGTCTCATCCGAGGGGGCAGGGTCGGTTGCCGAGAGCATTCCGCGCTCAATCGCTTTGCGAAGAATGCGCTCCTTATCCAAGCCGCGACCATCGTCCGATACCTCGACTACAATCGCGCCGCCCTCGTGGAAGGCGTGCAGAGCGATAATCCCGGTAACGCCCTTGCCTGCACGACGACGGTCTTCGGGAGTCTCCAATCCATGGTCTATGGAGTTGCGAACGAGATGCGTAAGCGGGTCTGCGATGGATTCTATTACCGTCTTATCCAGTTCCGTCTCTTCGCCGGAGGTCTGCAAATCAATCTGCTTGCCGCAAGCCGCCGCAAGGTCGCGCACCAGACGCGGGAATCTCCCGAAAGCGTGCTTAATGGGAAGCATACGCACCGACATTACGCGCTCCTGCAGTTCGCGAGAAGCCCGCTCCATCTCCGCCACCGCCTCTATCAGTCGGGGCAGTTTCGCCATCGAAAAGTCCTGAATAACCGAGTTTAGCATGGACTGGTTGATTACAAGTTCGCCCACAAGGTTGATGAGTTTGTCCACTTTGTCGGTGGAGACGCGAAGAGTATGCGACTCGGCGCTGGCGATAGCTACCGTCGCCGTTTTGGAGGGGGCTATCGCCGCTTCCGGGTTTCCGACGAAAACTCCCGCCTCCTTTGCCGTCTCTCTCGTATCGGGAACGCTCGCAGTCTCTGCGATTTGGTCGAATTGACCGCTGGCTTCTGCAAAAGCGTCTACCGCGCTGATTTCAACCACGCTCTCATCCGCCACAAACTCGAATATTTCGTGGAAGTAGGCGGTATCTTTTTCGGAGAGAAGTTCGATGTTCCATCCCAAATAACAGGTCTCCGGGTTCATATCCTTTAGAGAAGGCAGTTTGGAAATATCGCACTCCAGAGAGGTGATATGCCCTCCACCCGCAACCTGCTCCATAAGAAATAGCGGGTTCGCCCCGCGCTGTAGAACGTCGTCGCCCGGGTAGAAGCGCAGACGCACCCTCCAAAGAACCCCGTCCGCGTCCGAGGCTCCGCCCTCCACAGACTCAATCACCATATCCATTTGAGCAAGGAGAGGAAGAGAGCTAGGAGCCTCGGAAGCGTGTCCTTGAGCCACTTCAAGGAGCGCCTTGAGTTGGTCAAGCGATTCTAGCAAGAGTTGGATTAAGCCGCTATCCACCAGTATCTGACCATTGCGAACTTTGTCGAGCAGGGTCTCTAGCGAGTGCGTAAACTGCGCTACTTCCGTAAACCCGAAGGTGGCACTTCCCCCTTTGATGGAGTGCGCGCAACGAAAGATAGTGTTTAGCGTTTCCAGGTCGTCGGGCGCGGTCTCCAGACGCAATAGACCGCCCTCAAAGTCTGCGAGAAGTTCGGCGGCTTCTTCAAAAAACGTCTGGTGAAACATCTCCATATCAAGGTTCATAGGGGAAGCACCTTCCCTATGACAGTGAGGAGTTGTTGCGGATGAAAGGGCTTGACAATCCAGCCCGTCGCCCCAGCCGCTTTGCCTTCCGCCTTTCGGCTCTCCTGGCTCTCCGTAGTAAGCATGAGAATGGGCGTGAAGCGACCGGAAGCCCTGCTACGCACCTGCTTTATAAAGGTCAGCCCGTCCATGACAGGCATATTGAGGTCGGTGATGATAATATCCACTTTGCCGCCTGGCGTAGCGGTAAGCTTGTCGAGCGCGTCTTGCCCGTCGTTTCCCTCAAGAACCTCAAAACCCGCTTCCGTAAGGGTGAAACGAACAAGCCGACGCATAGTGGATGAATCGTCTACGATTAACGCTGTCTTAGGCATAATGCTCTCCTCTAATTTGAACTGAGATTAGCGCGAACGCTATCTAGCGAAAGCCCTAATTTCTCAAGTCTTTCCTTCCACTCTGCGCTTAAACCCTCGGTTGCGAATGTCCGCCCGCTTGCTTGCACGTCGTTCTTTAAAGCAAGCAGAATCTGCATGGTTGATATATCTAGCGTTTCCACTTGCGATAGGTCTACAAGCATGGTGGTCGCTTTTTCGTCTGCGAGAGCCTGTCGCGAAGCGGTGTAGAGGAGTTGCGCTTCGCTAATATCGGCGATGGCTCCCAACTTCAAACAACCTTTCGCCC
>CAIJLM010000564.1 GCA_903821495.1 uncultured Chthonomonas sp.
CCCAGCCACCCCCTCTAAATCTCCCCCTTCACAAAGCTCATTGGGGTATGTATGGCGCTTAGTGTCAGGGGTTGAAAACCCCTGCCTGAGTAAAGCAAGCGTCTTTCAGACGCAGTTATCCGACGACAAGCGGCTTTTTGAGAGAGCGATAAGCCTTTTAGTCGAAACCGTTCGTCCGTCTGAAAGACGGTTGCACTTTTTAGACGGGGGGGTTCAACCCCCGCGAAATGGGCGTTCCTATCTCATCGCTCAAAATACATACCCCAGTGAAGCCCCTCACAAAGGGGAGACTTGCAATGCTCCCGTACTCGATAGGTTTGAGGAGTACGGAAACCTTGCAGTTTCGGCATTCGCCCTTCCCCTTGTGAAGGGGCAAGGGTTGGGATGGGGTGGCTGGGTCAGAGCGGAAGCCTTTGAGTATTGATAAGGATGGGATGGGCGTAGAGAGCGCAATCGCTCCTAACTTCCCGATTCTCTATCTCAAACCCTAGCCTGAGTAGTTACCTTTTGCAGTAACGAAAAAATTTCATCCCATTCTAATGATGATATTGTACCCTAAAAGTTCTACTTTTAGGGCTACTCCACTTCGTGGTAATCGGCTTTCTCCGGCTTGGGAAGAACCCCAATGGTCTGAAAGATAACCCCGATATCCGTAAAGATAGTGGCTTTTTGAGCGTACTCCGTGTTCATCCGAATTTTATCGGGCATAACCACATCGATATAGTACTGATTGGGGTCGCTGGCTTTGGCGAGTATCGCGCCCTCATCCCGATAGCGTAGCGACGCGGGGTCGGTCACTCCCGGCTGTAGTTCCAGAACCTTCCTCTGCTCCTCGGTGTAGAGGTCTACGTAGCGTTGAACTTCGGGGCGAGGTCCCACAAAACTCATCTCGCCCTTCAATACGTTGAAGAGTTGGGGCAACTCGTCTAGTTTCGTTTTACGAAGCGCGCGCCCAATCGGGGTGATGCGGGGGTCGCTTGTCGGGGTGATTTGACCGCCCAACTTCTCCGCGTTCACCACCATCGTGCGGAATTTCATAATACGAAACGAACGCCCATACCTCCCTACCCTCGTCTGCCTAAATAGCACAGGACCGGGAGAGCTGATTTTGATAATAATCGCTACGACCAGTAGTATCAGGCTACCGACTACCAGTCCTAGCGCGGAGAATACGATGTCGAAGAGTCGCTTCACTATTATCCGCCCAAAATCTCATGCACAGCGCGAATCACCCTCTCTTGGTCGTCGGAGGTCATCTTGGTATACATCGGAAGGCTTGCAATCGCTTCAAAAGCCTTCTGCGCTACCGGAAACTGCTCTGGTTTGAGGCAGTACGTGTCGCGCCAGTAGGGGTGGAGGTGAAGCGGTATGAAGTGAACGCTCATGCCGATTTTTCGCTCCGCCATCTTCTGAATAAACTCGTCTCTGCCGATAGGCGCGTCGTCGTTCAGGCGCACAATATAGAGATGCCACGCATGAGATTCGCCTTCGGGTCCATGTGAGGGTAGCGTGAGCGGAAGCCCCGCCAAAGCCTCGGTATAACGCTCCGCCATCGCCTTTCGCTTCGCGTGAAAGCGCCCCATTTTGCGGAGTTGGTGAACTCCGATGGAGGCGGCTATATCGGTCATATTGTACTTGTAGCCGGGCGCGACAATATCGTAGTGCCATGCGGGGCGCGTGGAGGTATAGCGGTCAAAAGCGTCTCGGCTAAACCCGTGCAGGCGCATGGTTTTCACACGCGCCGCTATCGCAGGGTCTCGCGTGACCACCATGCCGCCCTCGCCGCAAGCGAGAGTTTTCGTCGCATAGAAACTGTATACTGTCACGTCGCTATCTAGCGTGCCAATCAACTTGCCTTCGCAGGAAGTAGGGAGCGCGTGGGCGGCATCCTCTACTACGCGGAGGTTGCGCCGCTTGGCAATCTCAAGTATCGCCCCCATATCGCAGGATAGCCCCCCGATATGCACGGGGATTATCGCCTTCGTGCGGGGCGTGATAGCCGCTTCGATTTTGACGGGGTCTATATTTAACGTAACGGGGTCGACATCCACCAGTACGGGTTGCGCCCCCAAATACCGAATAACGGCGGCGGTAGCGGTGAAGGTGTAGGTCGTAGTGATAACCTCATCCCCTGCCGTAACGCCTACCGCCTCAAGCGCAAGGTGTAGACCGGAGGTAGCCGAGTTGACCGCAATCGCTTGCAGGCTCGAATCTCCCAAAAACTGTGCGAAATCCGCCTCAAACTGACGTGTTTTGGGTCCCGTAGTTAGCCAGCCGGAGCGCATCGTCGCTACGACTTCGTTGATTTCGTCATCATCAATGTCGGGGAGCGCAAACGGTAAAAACGCATCGCTCATCGTGCGAACTCCTTAATTCCTTGTGGATTTTTGAACCGTCTCCGCGCCATGCTCGCGATACCATTCGGCAGTGCGGCGAAGCCCCTCTTTGAACGAAACTTTAGGGTCGTAGCCCAGAACCGTTCTGGCTACTGTAATGTCTGCGAGGGAGTCTTGCACATCTCCCGGACGCGGGGGGTTATACTCTATCTGCGGCTCTAAGTTCAGCGCCTCGCCTATAAACTGAATAAGCTGCTTGAGGTCGTGGCGTTCGCCGCACCCGATATTCGCCACCGTTCCCGACACTCCCGGCTTGGTTAGGGCGAGTAGGTTGGCTTGCACGACGTTCTCGATATAGGTGAAGTCGCGGGTCACGCTCCCATCCCCGTTTAGGGTGAGGGGGCGACCATTCAGTATGTCTAGGCAGAATTTAGGGATGACCGCCGCGTAGTAGGAGGCGGGGTCTTGCATGGGTCCAAAGACGTTGAAATAGCGCAGGCAGACAGTCTCCACAAAGCCCAGCCCCGCGAACGACTTGCAGTACTGCTCCGCTGCCAACTTGCTCACCGCGTAGGGGCTGAGAGGGTTGGGAATCATCGTTTCGCGCTTGGGAAGTTCGGGGGTGTTGCCGTAGGCGGAGGAGGAGGAGGCGTAGACTAGCCTCTGGACTCCCGCCTCCCGCGCGCACTGTAGCAGGGTGACGGTTCCATGCACGTTCGCCATATCGCTGGCGATAGGGTCTTGCGTAGAGCGTGCAACGGAGGGTATCGCCGCCTGATGGCAGATACGGTCAACGCCTTTCACAGCGTGACGCACCAAGTCCACATCACAGATGTCGCCCTCAATAAGTTCAACGCTGTCCGCCACTTCGTCCAAACGCCAACGAAAGCCCGTGCTAAAGTTATCTATCACGCGAACCTCGTGATTCTCTTTTAGTAGGGCGCGAACAATGTGCGAGCCGATAAAACCGCCGGCTCCTGTTACAAGAAACTTCACCAAAACCTCCTCATAGCGAGTAAAAACTTCGCTTGTCTACTTCAAATTAGCTTTCGCCTCATGCCACCACGCCACAAAGCGCCGAATCCCCTCTTCAAAATCGACTTCGGGGTCGTATCCAAGTTTCGCGTGGGCTTTGCTTACATCGGCGTAAGTGATGGTGACATCGCCCTGTTGGTCGGGCATTCTTTTAAGTATAGCCGATTTTCCCATTGCGCGTTCAATAGTAGCCACCATTTCATTGAGTGAAACGGGGGCGCTACGCCCTAAATTGTAGATTTGATACCCGTCTGGGTTCTCATACGCCGCTTTTACACCCTTCACGGTGTCCGCGACGAAAGTGTAGTCGCGGCTTGTGCTACCATCTCCGAAGAAGGGGATAGGCTCGTCGTTGTCTATCAGTTTCACGAACTTGTGGATAGCGAGGTCGGGGCGCTGTCGGGGTCCGTATACCGTGAAGAAGCGTAGACAGGTTATCGGCAGTTTGAGCAGTTGATAGTAGGTGTAGCAGAGTAGCTCGCCCGCCTTCTTGGTTACGGCGTAGGGTGATTCGGGGAGGCTTGTCGCATCCTCTTCCGAGAAGGGAACTTTCGAGGCGTTGCCGTAGACTGAGGAGGAGGAGGCGAACGTAAAATGCTCTACAGGGTATTTTTCGCAAGCGAGAAGCAGATTGAGCGTTCCGGTGATATTCGTGTCGGTGTAGGCTACCGGGTCTTGAATAGAGGGGCGCACTCCCGCTTTCGCCGCAAGGTGAATGATACCCTCCGGGCGATACTTTTCCATCGTCTCCATCACCTTGTCGCGGTCACGCAAATCGGCTTCGATAAAGGTGAAGTTGGGATAGGCTTGGAGGGTCTTCAGATTAAGTTCTTTGTAGGAGCGGGGGTAAAAGGGGTCGAAGTTGTCGTATCCTATCACTTCGTAGCCCGAATTGAGCATTAGTTCGCTCAGGTGGGAGGCGATAAAACCGACGGCTCCCGTCAATAACACTCTCTTCATGGTGACTGCTCTTCCTAACCTCCGATACGATGATATTGGTATAATTCGCTATTTCAATCTAATTCGCCGCTAAACGATAGAATCAGCCAATCTAGTTTCGCAAGATTGGCTGATGTGTTTGCAACGCAGGGCTTTCAAAAGCGCGGGGCGTAGTTAGACAAGCACGCTGTGCTTGTACTCAAGGGCTTCGGGGTGCGCCTTGAGGTACGCGCCGTTACTATAGATAGTCTCTTCCAGGTTTTTGATTCTACCCTGCTTTATGAGGCTTTCCAAGCGGAATACCTCATGCTCCACCGTGCGTGTAGCGCGATACCGGAAGTCTCGTAGCGACTTGCTGTTATCCACTTTGTAGTTGCGGAAATCTTGGAACGGTATGGAGTTGTAGACGAGTTCCGTGCCTTCGATGCACTGAGCGACTCTCTGTCCTAGTTCCGAGAGAAGCACGTTCTCCTTGCTCAAAACAAAGATACCGGGCAGGTCTCTCTCGCAGGCTTCAAGGATATACTCGGCGACATCGTAGGCGGAGATAATCGGTCTCCACTGAGAACCGCCGAAGATGGCGATTTTCTTGTGCTTGATGGCGCGGGCGGTCAGGAGGTTCACCACGAGGTCGAGGCGAATACGGGAGTAGCTATCGCCAGGTCCGTAGACCGTGCCTAAGCGGAAGATGGTTCCGCCGAAGTCCTCCACACACTGCTCCGCCGCCAACTTGGTGGAGGCGTAGGCGGAGAGAGGAGAGGTAGGCGAGGTCTCGTCTAGCGTGTCGTCTTGCGCTCCATAGACGGAACAGGTGGAGATAAAGATGAGTTTTTTGGTGTGAGAGAAACGGGCGACAAAATCCCGAACGGCGTGGAAGTTAATATCTTCCGTCGCTTTCACGTTGACTTGGCAAGCGGGGTCGCCAACTAGCCCAGCGAGAAAGATAACGTAGTCGTGCTTATGCGCTTCCGTGGTGAGCTTGTTCGTATCTCGTATATCGCCATGTACGAAGTTGCAAGGCTTCAGGTATCTCGATTCATAAAGCAGACCATCATAAACCGTAACATCGTAATTTGCGGATTGAAGCAAATCCACCACCAAGCCGCCAATATATCCGGCTCCTCCCACCACTAACACTCTGCAATCGGTGTTCATGTTTTGTCTCCGGCTCTCGTATGAATACTCAGAGCGAAATAGATTAACGAGCGATTAACATTAAACAGATTCGGCTCGTTTTACTTATGATGAATGGCTACGCGCATCTCAGAGCGAATCGGACTAGAACGCCCGTCCGCCTGTAGTGGCGCGCCTGAAAATTACAGATATAAAAGAGTCTCTTTGGGCGAACAGCGAGCGGAAAGAGCGCCCCGAAGTCGGGGGAAACAGTCTCTGTTTACCCAAAGAGCCTTATCTCTGTATTATAGTACATTAAAACCGTTCTCGTAACAACAAAAAAACAAAATTTACCTATGCGTCCGCTCTTCCAATAGAGTAGTAGAGGAAACCTTTGTCCCTCATCTCTTTCGGGTTGAAGATGTTGCGCCCGTCAAACAGAACAGGAAGGCGCATACTCTTCCTAACCTCTTCAAAATCCGCCTCTTTGAACTCTCGCCATTCGGTGACAAGAATCAGCGCGTCTACATCCTTACAAGCATCAAGAGCGGTATCTACGTAGGTAGCGGCGGGCTGTTCTTTTCGCGAGTTATCTATAGCGATAGGGTCGTAAGCGAGAACCTCCGCCCCCTCTTTGATTAGCGCCGCCATAATCTCAAAGGCTTTTCCATCGCGAATATCGTCGGTATTCGGCTTAAACGCCAAGCCCCACACGCCGATACGCTTGCCCTCAAAACCACCCAGAACCTCTCTCAGTCGCGCCAAAAAGCGTAGCGGTTGCTCCTCGTTCACCCTCAGCACAGAATCCATGAGGTGAAAATCGTAATCATACCTCTTCGCGGTATGTAGAAGCCCAAGACAGTCTTTCGGAAAGCATGAGCCGCCAAAGCCAAGCCCGGCGTTCAAGAAGGCGCTTCCTATTCGCTTATCCTGCCCTACTCCTTCGCGCACCTGCTCCACATCGGCTCCTGTCAGTTCGCACAGGGCGGAGACCGCATTCATAAAACTGATTTTCGTCGCCAAGAACGAGTTGGAGGCGTACTTGATAAGCTCGGCGCTGGCGATATCGGTTATCTGCACGGTATCCGTGAGCGTTTGGTAGAGGGAGGCGACTTTCTCGCCGACTTCTCGGTTCACGGCTCCTATCACCACTCTATCTGGGTTCAGGGTGTCGTAAATCGCAGTGCCTTCGCGCAAAAATTCTGGGTTGGAAACCACATCAAAAGCGACAGGCTGGGTCAGGTTCTCTTGAATAATAGACCGAACTAACTCGCCTGTGCCTACGGGAACGGTAGACTTATTCACCACAATTTTATAGTCGTTTAGCCCTTGCGCTATCTCTTCGGCGACTGCGCGAACGTACTTCATCTCTGGAGCGCCGTCCTTGCCGGGAGGAGTGCCTACGCAGATGAACACAATGTCAGACTCGCGCACAGAGGATACAAGGTCAATACTAAACGTCAGCCTACCCGCCGCTACATTTGCGTCAACTAGCTCTTTCAGCCCCTCTTCATAGATTGGCATTACGCCTTGCTTCAATCCGTCTATTTTTTTCGCATCTCTATCTACGCAAACAACGTTATAACCAAGATGACTAAAAATGGTTCCCGTAACAAGCCCGACATACCCTGTTCCGATAATACAAAGATTCATCCGCGCTAACGGCTCCTTAATTGATGGGACACTCTTCACTATGTTCTTGTTAATTTTAGCATAACCAAACTCATTATAACATTAGTTCCTCTCAAAGACTGTTACTTTTTTCACACAAAAGGGTATTTCCCCCTCAAATCTACCTCGATAAGAGGGGAAAGCCACCCTTAATGATGGGTATGCGAACGAGCAGGAAGCCATTCGGAACGCATATCACAGAGGAAAGGGCGAGTCTGACGGTAGGCGTTTAGCTCCTGCAAGTCGAGTTCTGCATGGATAATAGCGCTGGTCTCGCCTGCATCTGCGAGTATCTGCCCGTCCGGGTGAACCACAATACTGCGCCCCTTGTAGTGAAAAGTCGGGTCGTCGCCACAGCGGTTCACGCCTATCACATAAGCCTGATTCTCTATCGCCCGCGCTTGTAAGAGCGTGACCCAGTGATGCCAACGGGCTTGGGGCCAGCTCGCTATCACCGTTATCAGGTCGGCTCCCTGAACCGCCGCGCACCGGAAAATTTCAGGGAAACGGAGGTCGTAGCAGATGAATTGCGCGACTTTAAAGCCCTGCCATTCAAATAAGACTATCTCATCGCCTGAGCGGTAACGCTTCGATTCGCCGCCCGGACTAAACGGGAATATCTTATTGTAGCGAGAAATCTCGGAAGCGTTCGGCGCGAAGACCACCGACTGATTTCGCCCCATGCCATCGCCCTCTAGGTTCACAACGCCGCCAAGAGTCGCCACGCCGTATTCGCGAGAGACGGACTGTAAGAACGCCTCCGCCTCCCTACTTTCGCCCTCCGCTATCTTCTCAACATCCATGCTGAATCCCGTCGAAAACATCTCTGGGAACACGACGAGCGCGTTGGCGGGAGGCAGAGTCTCGCGCAGTAGTTGACGCGCTACCTCGAAACTTCCCTGCTTATCCTCCCACTTCATATCAAACTGACAGCCTACGACAATCATATCCTCGCTCCTCTCTTCTCTAAATATACCCCGACCCGGAGACCTTTTTCCCTGTTTTGCGACCTACCCTAAGCCAAACGCCTCCCGAAACAGCGCGAGGCTCTTAGGAACCGCCGTGTGCGGGTCTTCCTTCCCCTCGAACTCTAGCGACACGTAGCCGTGATAGCCTACCTTCGCAAGAATATCGGCGATGCGTTTGTAGTCTAGTTCAAGCGTGTACCACTCCCCTCCCCCGTAGTAGGTCTTCGCCTGTACGAAAATGGCGCGGGGAGCCATCAACTCAAGGGCGGCGTAGGGACTTGAGAGAAAGTTGCCCGTATCCATCAGCACGGAGAGCCAAGGGGAGTTCACTGCGTCCGCAATTCGCAACACGCCCTCCGGCTTTCGCGTCAAGCCCCAGTGATTCTCTAGCGCTAAAACGACCCCGCACTCCTGCGCTTTTGGTAGGCACTTCTCAATGCTGTCTATGCACCAGTTAAAAGCGTCGTCGTCGGTGTAGCCGGGTATGGGCGGCTCGTCGCCGTTGAGCGCCATCAGCTCGTCGAACGAGGCGACGGTAGACCAGCGCCCTGAGTTGAGGCGAATGGCGGGTATCCCCATCTGATAGGCGAGTTCGATACAGCGCTCCGTGTGTTCGATGTTCCGCTGTCGGAACTCTTTGTCGGGCGACACGAAGTTCTGGTGTATCGAGAGGCAAACGAGGTCTAACCCGTTCGCGAAGGCGCGGCGCTTCAGGCTTTGTAGGTAGGAAGACTCTTCGCTATCCAGTTGCTGATGCAGAACGTCCACGCCCGACACATTGAGTTCAGCGGCGTAGTCTATCACCTCCTGAACGGGGGTTTTCGGGTCGCGAAAGTGCCAGTACGAGTAGGTCGAAATCGCGAGTTTTACGGTTGCAGACACAAGATTCTCCTTTGGTTTGTTGTGACGAAAGATGGCGGCAACGAACGGCGTTCTATGGAAGTCGTATTGGCATGGCTTTCCTCAACTCCATTCGCTCTCGCGCTTCATAGGTTGCGCCGAAAGCGTCGCCCATTGTGCGCGTCGTCTTTAGTTCTGTCAGAAATAGATTCTGCGCCGCGACAGCCTCCACCAAAAAGAACCAGTAGAGGTTCATCAGCGGAGATATCCATAACTCGCTACCCCGCGTTCTTTCTGTCAGGTGATAGTCGCCGTAGTTTCCACGCGCCGCGGAGACCACCGAAGCGTTGATAACGCTCGGCTGTTGACCGGGCTGGCTATGCACGTACTCCAACGCCTGTTCATACAGTTGACAGGCGGAAGACTGCGTAAGCAGGGCGCTCGCTCCAAGGAAACCGCCCTGTCGGGTCAACTCTGCGATATTCTCCAGTATTCTCGCATGGGAAACATCTCCCTCGACTCCCATCCCTATACAAGCCATAATGCGTACTGGCGTATTATGCAGTTGGCTCACCGCCGAGAGGGAGAGATAGTCTTCCAGTATGGTTCCGCACAACTCCTCATCCCCACGCGCTAAACTGTCCACGCCGCCATCCACAAGTACGATAGCGTCTATTTTCAGGCGCTCAATGAGACGGTTATAGTCTTCTAGCAGAGGCTCCGCGCCAACGGCATCGAAACACCAGACAGTAACCTCTTCGCCCTGACATTCGCGAAACCACCGAGCCAGAAAACCCTCTGGGCGATAGCCCGATAACTCGGCGGAAGCCGCCCTTACCCCCGCCAGCGTAGGCGAAAGCCACTCGCAATCCTGATACTCATGTAGCGCGGCGAAACTAAGATTCGCTATGTGCGTCGTGTATCCGCGCCGCCTCAATTCAAAGTAGATAGGAAGCCCGCAGAACACATCAAACCCGCCCCCCATTCCCGCTATTAGAACGGTAGCGCCATCAGGTAACAAGGTGTCGAAGGGCAGGTCTAATCGCAAAGGGATAGGCTCCTAAAAGTTAGTATTGTTACGCTAGGGCGGCGTGTAACGATACTAAAGCGTTCTGAAAATCCAGATGTGGAACTACCGAATCACGTGTCCCTTTACGTCCAGAACCTGCGAGGCGCACAGGTCGTTCCCGAAAACGTCCCAGTTCTTGAGCGTCCAGACCACCTTCTTGTCGTGTGTAATCTCGATAAGTTGAGGCTGGTCGGGGCCCGCGTGGGTGTTCCCGATGATGATATGCCCGTTGGGAAGGACTTGCAAGGAGGTCACCCAGTAGAGGCGAATGCCCGGAAGTTCGTTATAGTCCACGCTCCAGACAATCTCTCCCGCCTTGTTCACCTCCAGCACCCGATTGTTGTTGCCGCCCGCGATGAGCGTGTTCCCGTTTTTGAGGCGCACCGCGTTGAACACCTCGACCCCGTGCCCGTCGTGTCCATCAGAGCGAGGTCGCCCCCCAAGTTCTAGTTTGTACGACCAGACAACGGCTCCCTTGTCGTCGTATTCCCGCACCGTTCCATCGCCCTCGTGCGCGGCGAGGTAGTGCCCGTTGTCCAGTTTTCGCACGCGGCGAGTGTCTCTGTGCGAATTGGGATGCTCTACCGTTATCGGAACCTCTTTGACGATAGCGCCGTCCTTATCCACCTCGATAATACGTCGGTTTCCCGTCTCGGCTATCATAGTCAGTCCGTTTTTAAGGCGCTGAAAGCCATGCACCTCGACAACGCCTTTGTAGTCGCCAGCGGGAACGCTGACGTATTTCCAGACGACCTCTTTGTCCTTTGTAATCTCCACTGTGGTATGTGAATCGGTCTGGTAGAGTACATTGCCATTAGGCAACATCTCCATATCGTGAACTACGAAGGGGTTGTCTACCTGCCACTCCACCTCGCCTTTCGCGTTGAGAATCGTGATTTTTCCTCTGTCCGCCCCGATAAGACGGTGTTGAACAGGCTTCTCCTCCGCCAATGCAAGAGACGAAAGCAATACTCCGCATAGAACCAGTAACCCGAAAAGTCGGCGCATAATCCACTCCTTGACAAAAGTTATAGCCCCCTATTCGGCGAGGAGGGACGGGATTCCTGTTTCGCTCCTCCCTCCCTAAACCTTTTTGGGTTCAGTAAGGTACAATCTGAAAGTCTCCATGAGTAAAGTTCGTATTCCAAAAGAGCGGGAGGGTGTTCGCCATGCTGGAAAAGGTGACTATCGCTGAGAAACTACACCTCTTCAACGACCATTTTAACCCTAAAATCGTCGGGGAGGTAGCCGACTGTCAGATTAAACTCGTCAAGTTTCAGGGCGAATTTGTGTGGCATTCGCATGAAGCGGAAGACGAGATGTTCTTGGTGGTCAAGGGGCGGTTCGTTATGCAACTGAGGGACGGCGATGTCTCTTTGGAAGAGGGAGAGTTCCTTATTGTGCCAAAGGGAGTGGAGCATAAGCCCGTCGCGGAGGAGGAGGTCTCCATCCTGCTTATCGAGCCTAAGACGACCTTAAACACTGGCGACGTAATCAACGAGATGACCATCTCTGAGTTACAGAGCATCTAGCGTTTCAATTTGAGCGAGAGGGCGCATGAAAAAAGTTCAAAATATCTGCGTGTTTTGCGGTTCCAGCATGGGGTCGAATCCTATCTACAGAGAGACAGCGCAAGCGTTAGGGCGCGAACTCGCCTTGCGTGATATAGGACTCGTCTACGGCGGAGGCAATATCGGGCTGATGGGCGTTGTCGCGGACAGCGTGATAGAGCGGGGCGGCAGGGTCTACGGCGTGATTCCGCAAGCCCTCATGGAGCGCGAACTGGGGCATACCGGAATCACGGAACTGCACATTGTAAGCACCATGCACGAGCGCAAAGCGAAGATGGCGGAGATGTCTCAAGCCTTTATCGCGCTACCGGGAGGCTTCGGTACGCTTGATGAGCTGTGTGAAATCCTGACATGGGCGCAGTTGGGCATACACCATAAACCCGTCGGTCTCTGCAATACAGAAGGATTTTTCGACTCGTTTCTCGCATTTGTAGAGAGAGCGTCAGCGGAGCGGTTTCTACGTCCAGAACACTGCGAACTGCTAACCGTTCAACGCGACGTGTCTTCTCTTATTGAGACTCTGCTGTCAAAAGCGGAAGAGGAGCCTATTCACCTTGCAAAGTGGATTTGAGACGCTATGAGCAGGCGATATTTAAGACGCGCAGGCGCGTTCCTTGGGGGAGTAGCCGCCCTACTCACTCTATCCTCTTTCGCCGCCAAAGCGCAAGAGAGACCAATTAGTTTTCTCAATCAGGTAGAGCCGATACTCACGCGGCGGGGATGTAATCAGGGGGCGTGTCACGGTTCGCAGTTCGGCAAGGGCGGCTTCAAACTGTCGCTGGCGGGGTACGACCCCGACTTAGACTACGAGAGTATCGTCCGTTATGGGCGCGGTAGGCGCCTCCAACGCATTCAACCGCAAACGAGCCTGTTCCTCAAAAAGCCCGCTCTTGCGGTTCCGCATCTGGGCGGCAGACTTTTCGATACACTCTCGGAAGACTACCAGACCCTCACTCAATGGATAGCGCAGGGCGCGCCCAAACCAAACTCCAAAGACCCCATTGTAGTGCGCCTCATGGTCGCGCCTGAACGCCGTATTCTGCACCCCAAAGAGACCTTCCAACTCAAAGTTTTCGCTGAGTATAGCGACAACACAAAACAGGACGTGACGCGCCACACTCGTGTCAACTCCCTCAATGAGACGCTGGCGGAGGCGACTCCAGAGGGCAACGTCACCGCGAAGCAGGCGGGCGCAACCGCGGTGATGTTGCGGTATGCGGGGCTTGCTACCGTCTCTCATGTCGTGATTCCCTACGTGCAACCCGTCTCCCCGCCCCCCAACTTCTCCACACAGAACCCAATAGACAGGCTGATAGCGCAGCGTTGGAGGGAGTTAAGACTCGCGCCGTCGCCCCTCTGTTCGGACTCGGAGTTCCTACGCCGCGCTTCGCTAGACACCATAGGCGCTCTACCAACTCCCGACGAGGTTCGCGCCTTCCTCGCCGATAAAACTCCCGACAAACGCGCCCGCCTGATTGACCGCCTCCTAGACCGCCCCGAATACGCTACCTACTGGACGCTTAAATGGAACGACCTTCTGCGTAATAGCCGCGTCACCCTGCAAGTAAAAGGGATGTGGAGCCTCTCGAACTGGATACACGCGAACTTCGCGCAGAACCGCCCCTACAACGCCTTCGTATACGACCTGCTGACAGCGCGGGGAGGAGCCTACTCAAACAGCCCCGCGAACTACTTCCGCGCCGCCGCCACTCCGCAGGAGCTAACGGAGACCACCGCGCAGCTCTTTCTGGGAGTGCGCTTGCAGTGCGCGAAGTGCCACCAACACCCCTTTGAAAAGTGGAGCCAACGCGACTACTACCAGTTCTCCGCCTACTTTGCGCGTATCGGTTTCAGGGAGAGCGCAGGGGCGAAAGAGCCGACGCTCTATATTCTGCCGCAGGGCGAAGCGCGTCACCCGAAAACAGGGGAGCGGATGTCGCCTACTCCTCTCGCATTTGGGCGTAGCGTAAAACTCGCCGCCTTCGACCCCGACGCAAACGGAGACCGCCGCGTACCTCTCGCCGACTGGCTGACCTCGCGGGAGAATGCGCCCTTTGCGAGGATGGTGGTCAATCGCTACTGGGGCTACCTCATGGGGAGGGGTCTTGTGCATCCCGTAGACGATATGCGCGTTACGAATCCGCCCTCAAACCCGGAACTGCTAGACTATCTCGCGCAGGACTTCGTCGCCCATAACTACGACCTCAAGCATCTGATACGCGCTATCTGCAACTCACAGGTCTACCAGCGAAGCGCGACCCCGACACCGGATAACCGCCTAGACGATGTGTTCTACTCCCGCTATCTACCCAAGCAAATACCCGCCGAAGTCCTGCTCGACTCTCTCTGCGCGGCGACGGGCGTACCGGAGAAGTTTGTAGACTTTCCGCTCGGAACTCAGGCTATCCAGCTCCCCGATGCGACTACCGCTTCGCTGTTTTTAGACACCTTTGGCAGACCGCCGCGCTCAACAGTGTGCGAGTGCGAACGCTCGGCGGAGCCTAACCTCAATCAGGCGCTACAGATGATAACGGGCGATGTGGCGAACCGTAAAATTTCGGCGATAGAGGGGCGCGTATCGCAACTGATTCGGTCTCAAAAGAGCGATAAGGAGGCGATAGAGGAGCTCTATCTGGTCACGCTATCGCGCTTCCCGACGGCTTCAGAGTGGCGCTTGACACGCGCCGCCTTCGCACACGCTAAAGACCGCCGACAGGCGATGGAAGACCTGCTCTGGGTTCTCTTGAACCGCAAAGAGTTTATTACGATTCGGTAGGTAGGGGATTCGGAAAACCACGAAAACTTGAGAGCCAAGACATCTATCGCTTCCGGTATCAGAGGGCTTTTGAGAGTGCAGAAGGTCTACTACCGCTAAAACAGTACAGGACACAAAATGGCTCAACTGAGTTGGAATCAGATACGCGCAAACGCCGCCGCTTTCTCCGAAGAGTGGGCGAACGCCCACTATGAGCGCGGGGAGTCGCAGAGTTTCTACAATGCGTTCTTCGAGGTTTTCGGGGTCTCGCGAAGAAGAGTGGCTACCTTTGAAGAATCCGTCAAGAAACTGGGCGGCAAGCAGGGCTTCATAGACCTCTTCTGGAAGGGCGTTCTTCTGGTGGAGCAGAAGAGCGCGGGGCGAAGCCTTGTCAACGCGAAAGAGCAGGCTTTCGACTACTTCCCTAACCTCAAAGAGGCGGAACTGCCGCGCTATGTACTTGTCTGCGACTTCCAAACCTTCGCGCTGTACGACCTTGAGACGGGAGAAGAGACGAGTTTCCGCTTGAGCGAACTTACCGACCATATCGAGAAGTTTGGCTTTATCATTGGGCGAGAGAAGCGAACGTTTCGAGACCAAGACCCCGTGAATATCGAAGCCTCCGAGTTGATGGGGAGGCTTCACGACTCGCTAGAGCGCGCGGGCTATCGGGGGCGCAATTTAGAGACGTTTCTCGTGCGAACGCTGTTCTGCCTCTTTGCGGACGATACGGGCATTTTTGAGCGCGACGCTTTCCAAGAACTTATCACGAATCGAACGGCGGAAGATGGAAGCGATACAGGTTGTACATTGGCGCAACTCTTTCAGACTCTGAATGAGATGCAGGAAGAGCGACAGACAGTATTAGAGGAAGACTTTCGCGCCTTCCCCTACATCAACGGCGAACTGTTCGCTGAAAGGCTCAGGATTCCCTATTTCAATAGAGAGATGCGTCAGCAATTGCTGGATGCTTGCGCCTTCAACTGGAGCAAAATCTCTCCTGCGATATTCGGGGCGCTGTTTCAGTCCGTTATGGATAAAGACCACCGCAGGGCGCTAGGGGCGCACTACACTACCGAGCGCAATATCCTCAAAGTGATAGAGCCGCTCTTTATGGACAAGTTGCGCGACGAGTTCCAGAGGCTCAAAAATAGGCGAGACAACGGAAGACGCGCCGCCCTCGAAGCCTTTCATACTAAGTTGGCGGGGCTGAACTTCTTCGACCCGGCTTGCGGGTGCGGCAACTTTCTGGTTATCGCCTATCGCGAACTGAGGGAGTTGGAACTGCAACTCTTACGCGAAATCCACCCGGACAGGGCGCAACTGGTGACGGACATCGAACAGCGCGTTCGCCTCAATGTAGGGCAGTTCTACGGAATAGAGATTAGCGAGTTTCCGGCGCGAATCGCGGAGGTTGCGCTCTGGATGATGGACCACATCGAAAATAACCGCGTTTCGCAGGAGTTCGGGCAGTTCTACATGAGAATCCCGCTCGTCACATCGCCTCATATCAAACACGCCGACGCGCTAGAGATGGACTGGCAAGACCTCCTCCCTGCGGAGAGGTGCGACTATCTGTTAGGCAATCCCCCGTTTGTAGGCGCGAAGTACCAGACCCCGAAACAGCGGGAACAGGTCATCAGAATCGCGCAACTTGGAAATAGCGGGGGGACGCTGGACTATGTGACGGCGTGGTTTTTGAAGGGGAGCGAGTATGCCCGTAAGGGCAAGGCGCAGATTGGCTTTGTAGCGACGAACTCCATTACGCAGGGCGAGCAGGTCGCGCAGTTGTGGACAAGTCTCTTCCATAAGTACCGCATGGAGATTAGTTTCGCGCATACGACCTTTGCGTGGGGAAGCGAAGCGCGGGGCATGGCTCATGTTCACGTCGTGATACTGGGGCTGACGCGAAGCGAGGACGAGCCGAAAGAGAAGCGGTTTTTCACCTACGCCGACATCAAAGGAGACCCCTTCGAGAGTTCGCAGAGCAAACTCTCCTCCTATCTGATAGACGCCTCCAAACTCGCCGACCCGCATACTATCGTCCGCGAAGCGAATCGCCCGCTGAATGGGTTGCCGCAACTGATAATAGGCTCTAAGCCGATTGACGGAGGGCATCTGATATTTACGACGGAGGAGCGCGAAGCCTTCTTGCAGAGGGAGCCGGAAGCGGCGCGATTTATGCGCCCATTTATTGGGGCGGAGGAGCTGATAAACGGCAAGATAAGGTATATTCTCGCCCTGCACGACGCAACGCCTACGGAACTGCGCGACATACCTTTGGCGAAAGAGCGGCTAGACAGAGTGCGCGAATATCGCTTGAAGAGCAAAAGCCCCGCCACCCGCGCCCTAGCGACGACTCCCGACCGCTACCATGTCAACGTACTCCCTACCGCGCCGTTTTTGGCGATACCCGAAGTCAGTTCAGAGAAGCGCGAGTATGTCCCGATAGCCTATCTGGAGCCTCCTACCGTTCCAAGTAACCTTGTGCGCGTTCTGCCCGATGCCTCTTTATGGCTATTCGCGATGCTCACCTCGCGTATGAACATGGCGTGGTTGCGGGCGGTCGGGGGCAAGTTGGAGAGCCGCTATCGCTACTCTATCGGGATAGTCTACAACACCTTCCCCATGCCTACCTTGACGGAGGCGCAAAAGACGAAACTTGGGGGGTTGGCGCAGAAGGTTTTGGATGCCCGCGCCCTTTTCCCTAACGATACGCTTGCAGCCCTGTACGACAGCCTCGTTATGCCCTATGAACTCAGGAGAGCGCATAACGCGCTGGATAGAGCGGTTGAGCGTATCTATCGCGCCCACCCCTTCGCGGACGATAGGGAGCGGGTGGAGTTTTTGCTAGACGAGTACGCGAAGATGGCTTCGCCCCTGCTGGCTATCGCAACCGCCAAGCCTAAGCGGAAGAGAGCCTCGAAACAGGACGCTGGATAGAAGGTACGTTGGGGTATGTAAGAGCCTTCCCTATCAATACTGCAAGGCTTCCGCGCTGACCCAGCCACCCCACACCCCGTAGACCCTCTGCCCCTTCACAAGGGGAAGGGCGAATGC
>CAIJLM010000565.1 GCA_903821495.1 uncultured Chthonomonas sp.
CGTCGTAGTTGATTTTGAGGGGACGCTCTTGCGGAGAGATGTACTCTTTCTCCGTGTCCACCCCCAGAGCCGTGTAGATAGTCGCGGCGACATCCTCCACGCGGATTGGACGCTCTTTCGGGTACTCCGAACGCTCATTCGTGCTTCCGATAACCTGCCCCGTCTTGACTCCGCCGCCGCCCATCGTTACGCTGATAGCGCCCGACCAGTGGTCGCGTCCCGCAGAGGGGTTGACCTTGGGAGTGCGCCCAAACTCGCCCATCCACACCACGAGCGTTGAATCCAGCATACCGCGCTGTTGAAGGTCTTCTAGTAGTGCGGAGTAGCCCTGGTCGACGGGGGGGAGCAGGTGTCCCTTGAGGGCGTTGAAGTTGTTTTCGTGCGTATCCCACCCGCCAAAGTTTACCGTGACAAAGCGAACTCCCGCCTCCACCATGCGCCGCGCCAAAAGGCACGACTGCCCGAAGTGGTTGCGCCCGTAGTGGTCGCGCACCTTGTCGGACTCCTCTTTGAGGTTAAAGGCTTTTTTGGCATCGGGCGAAGTTACAAGGTTGAAGGCGCGTTCGTAGAAGGTGTCCATTGTCTGGACGCTCTTGTTCGCGGTCTCTTTGTCTTTTTGCCACTGGTCGAGCGTGTCTCTGAACCCTTTACGGCGATTGAAACGGGAGATATCCAAGCCATTAGGCGGCGAGACATCGCGCACGCTGAAGCCGTTGGAGTTTGGGTCTCCGCCAATCATAAACGGGTTGTACACCGCGCCCATATAGCCCCCGTTTCCGTGTAGGAAGGGGAGACCTCCGACATGGACGTTGGGGGGCATTGCGCCCTGAAAACCCTTCTCACGCGCCAAGACCGCCCCATAACCGGGGTACTCTATGCTGGGATTGAAGGGGTATCCTGTGAGGAGGTAGTGGGTTGCAGTCTCGTGGTTTGCGTCAGGAGAGGTGACGGAGCGCAGAACGGAGAACTTGTCGAGGTTCTGCGCGAGTTTGGGCAGGTGTTCGCTAAACCGAATACCAGGAATTTTCGTCGGGATAGTCCCAAAAGGACCCCGATACTCGGAAGAGGCTTCTGGTTTGGGGTCGAAGGTGTCTATCTGACTAGGTCCTCCCTCCATCCAGAGCAAGATACAGGCGACATCGCGCTTAGGAGTTCCCTTTTTGGAGGCTTCGGCTTGCGCCCTCAACAGGTCGGGCATAGTGAGACCTAACGCGGTGAGCGCCCCGACGCTCAGGAAGTCGCGGCGGGTAACACCGTCACAGGTGCGATTCTCTCCTAGTTCCATTTCAAACATGGCTTCTCTCCGTATCTCTCTTCTGAAAAAGAGGATGTCTGTATACTGTCTAGTGGTTAAATAAGAACTCTTTGCTATTGATAAGCGTTATCAGCACATCTTCAAAGATAGGTTTGCGGTCTTTGGAGAAGGCAAGCGCCCCTTTAATGATGTTACGCTCATGGTTTGTCGGGTTCCTACCAAGCGCCCGAAGGTACAAATCCGTAATTATCGTGTCGTCCGACTTTTTCTCCTGCACCATTTTGGAGATGCGCCCCTCGTACTGTGAGACCTTTCGGTTCACCAGTTCGCCGTTCATCATTCGTAGCGTTTGCGAAAGGTTTGGTTCGCAGGTACGTTCGCACTCGCACGCTATTAGGCGTAAGGGGCGACCAAAGGTGTCGAGGAACTCGCTTCCTACCTGCGGGTCGGGCAGTTGAATAGCGCGAGTGCCTAGCGGGAGGTCAGGGAACTTCTCTTGTGTGCCGCACGCGCTGTCTATCGCATCCAGAAGAACCTCGGCGGTCATGCGCTTGGGCGTGTAGTGCGTCCAGAAGTTTTCGTCGTAGCGATTGTCGAGAGTCGCCTGCGAACTTCGTTGATAGGCTTCTGTTGTGCAGATAGCCTTAACTAGCGCCTTGAGATTGAAGTCGTTCTTCACCAGAATATCTGCGAGAGCCGTGAGCAGTTGAGGATTGGAGGGCGGGTTTGTCGTCCTTATGTCGTCTATCGGATTAACGATACCGCGTCCCATCATATAGCCCCAGTAGCGGTTCGCGATATTGACTGCGAAGAGGGGGTTGTTTTTGTCTACAAGCCACTCTGCGAGTTTCTGCCGCCTATCTCCCTCGCTGTCGGGGTTGGGCATTTTATCTTCTGGCAGGTTGGCAAGTTTCGCGCCGAGCGGGGAGGGGTACATTCGCTTGCCCGACTTGGGATGATAGACATCGCCGTAGTCGTTTATGCGAACCACCTGCTCATTCCCGAACAGTCCAAACTCCTGACTGCCCTTGAGACCGATTCGCGCAAAGTAGGCGGCGAACTGGTAGTAGTCTTTCTGCGACCACTTCTCGAAGGGGTGGTTGTGGCACTTCGCGCACTGGAGGCGCACCCCCAGAAAGAGTTGGCTTGTGGTCTCGGCGAGGTCTTGCGGGTTGCTGGCTACGCGGTAGTAGTTGGAGGGTCCATTTGTGTAGGCGCTCCCCTGCGCTAATAGAAGGTCGTGTACCAAGCCATCTACGGGGCGGTTATCGCGGAACTGAGTGCGTATCCAGTTGGTGAAACTCCACATACCTTTAGGTCCCAGCGCAGTGCGGTTACTGCGGAGCAAATCGCCCCATTTCACCGTCCAGTAGTCGGCATATTCGGGACGTGCGAGGAGGCTGTCCACCAGTTTTTCGCGCTTGTTGGGCGCAATATCGGAGGTGAATGCCACTATCTCTTGCGGGGTAGGAGTGGTTCCGATAATGTCAAGGCTTGCACGTCGGATAAAGGTTGTATCATCGCACAGCGGAGATACAAGAAGCCCTAGTTGCTGTTGTTTCTTAGTAATGAAGCCGTCGAGCGGGTTCTTTGAGGTGTTTTTCGCCCACTGCTTGGGCGCAAGTTTCGCATAAGGAACCATGATGGCGGCGACTGCGGCTTGACCGCTGTAGCGAATCATGATTGCAGTCTGCCCGCGATTGACAGGTGTGACCACGCCTTCCGGGGTACAGGAGGCGACTCCGTCGTTCAGCGTATTGAGCCGCGCCTGAGCGGTAACGTCCTTGCTGGTTCCGTCGCTATAGACGGCGCGAATGAGTATCTGTTGCGGGGAGGCTCCTTTGGGCATGATGCGCTCGACAGGATATACCTCTAGTTTGGTGATGGCGGGGTCTTCAGAGTTGGGCGGGCTTGCGCCTTCCCGTATCCACTGAAGCAACACAGCATATTCGGGGCTTTTCACGTCGAGGCGTTTGCCGCCGCCGTGTGGAATCCACATTAACGGTTTTGTCAGGAAGAGGCTCTGCTTGGGGTTCGCTTTTGAAAGGCGGCGACCTCGTACAAGTCGGGCTATCTGTTGAAAGTCGAGTTCGGGGTCGAAGCCAGCAAGGGAGAGTTTGAAGCCGCCCTTACCAAACTGCGCGCCGTGGCACGCTCCTTGATTACAGCCGTTGCGGGTGAGGATGGGAACGATTTCGCGATTGAAACTTACCAGAGATGGGGTCTGTGAATCTTTGACGGTGGCTTTCGCGGTAGTCGTTAGCCCAGCGAAGGATATTTTGAGGGTGAACGCGCCATCTTTAACGGGCGCGATTCGCCCGCCGTCGAGTACCTTAATGGCATCAGGCTGAGGGGGTGTGATAACGGCTTCCGTTGTCACGTCCTGCCAAGTTCCGTCCGGGCGTTGCGCCGAGACAAGAATTCGTCCCGTGGCGCGAATACCCGCTAACTCAACGGTTGCAGGGAGCGCTTGCAGAGCCTTGAACGTTATTTTGGGCGCGAGGGCGGGATTCGCCTTGCACATCTGTCCCGCAAGAAGAGCCGTTAAAGTTAAGAGAGTAGGTAAACATCGCATCGGGGTAGCGCCTCGCTAAAAGCGACGCAGGTTGCGCCGTCTTGCAGAATGAAGAAACACCTCTGTCTATATTATATGACGCTCTGACACTAATTTCAAGTCTATTGTTGCAACTCTTTCCAAAATAGACCTCTATTGTTGGGCTATAATAGAGAGGCGCTGAGAGGCGACAAAATAGAGAGGCTATAGACCTTTGGAAATGATACGAATTTGCCCCTTTCAAGAGGAAGACCTGCCGCGCCTTGAAGCGCTGGAAGCCCGTGTACAGCCCTACCTCCAGGGCGATGAGGCGGCGGTGGAAGCCATGTTTTTACGCGCAGAGAAAGCGCAGCAGGGGAACGACCCGCGCTGGATGGCTATCCCTACGCTACCCCCGCGGACTATAGCCGAAGAGTTTAACGCTTTCTGGGTGGCGGAAGATGTAGCGGATAACAGCGCTGTCGGAATTGTGGGGGCGCAGGAGTTTCATCTGGACGAAATTCTCCCGGATACCCACGAACTCAGTCAAAAATGGCGAAACACCGCCGAAGTGGTCGAACTGCGCCGTCTGCGCGTCGCCCCCGAAGCGCGGCGGCGCGGAGTTGGAAGAAGCCTATCGAACGTGGCGATAGCGTGGGCGCGTGAACGCAACTACAAAACGCTGATTGTCAATACCACTACGCCGCAAACTCCCGCCCTCGCCCTCTATCGCTCTCTTGGCTTTCAAGATGCGGGTGTGTCCTACATTGGGAAGTACGAGATAGTCTGGCTAGAGATGGAGTTGTAGGCGTAAGGGAGTTGCGGTAGAACAGACCTCTTGCATAAGTCTAGGTTAGCATTTCGAGGTTACAAATAGCGGCGATAAGGCTAAATCGTAGCCCGAATCGCTTCTTTCGGTTGCGATACCTCTCCGCGAGTATGCGAAAGACCTTCAATCGCCCGTCGCTCCGCCTGTTCGTCCAGCGCCACCTTGAACTGCTGATTGTACAGCCCCGCGTAGACCCCGCCATGCTCTAGTAGCTCTGTATGGCTTCCCTGTTCCTGAATAACGCCCTTCTCCATCACCACGATTTTGTCGGCTTTCACGATAGTCGAGAGGCGGTGCGCGATAACGAAGCAGGTGCGCCCCGCCATCAATCTGTCTAGCGCCTCCTGTATTAGCGACTCTGTTTCGGAGTCGAGGGAGGAGGTCGCTTCGTCCAGAATGAGGATGCGCGGGTCTGCGAGGAGGGCGCGGGCGATAGCGATACGCTGTTTTTCGCCGCCGGAGAGTTTGGTTCCGTCTTCGCCGATTTTTGTGTCGTAGCCTTTGGGTAGCGCCGCGATGACGTGATGGATGTTCGCCGCCTTCGCCGCCTCCGCTATCTCGTCGTCGGTAGCGTCGAGTTTGCCGTAGCGGATATTTTCGCGGATTGTCGTGTTGAAGAGTATCGTCTCCTGAATTACAACGCCCACCTGTTGGCGGAGGGTGTGGAGGGTCACATCGCGCAGGTCGTAGCCATCAATCGTGATTTTGCCCTTCGTCACGTCGTAGTGGCGTTGCAGGAGGTTGACTAGCGTGGTCTTGCCAGAGCCGGACTGCCCCACGAAGGCGATCATCTCTCCCGCCTTCGCCTCAAGGTTTACGCCCTTTATGACGGGCTGACCAGGTTCGTACTCGAACCAGATATCGTTGTAGTGAACGTCGCCCTTAATGGTAGGCATAGCGACGGCGTTCGGTAAGTCGTTGACGTTCGGCTTTGTGTCCAGCGTTTTGAAGATGCGCCAGAGCGCGGCGTTGGCGCGGGCTATCTGGTCATTTATCTGAATGAGGCGGAGGGTGGGCCCATAGAGGTAGCCGCTGATATAGCCGTAGAACGCCATGAGCGCCCCCGCTGTCATAGCGCCCATTATCACCTGCCGTCCGCCGTACCAGAGAAGTAGCGCCGTCCCTATCGCCCCAATAAGTTCAGCGATTGTCCATAAACCTGTACTCATAGCGCCTATTCGGACGTTCAAATCCATAATGCCCCGCGTCTCCCCAATGAACTGCCGCACCTCGAACCGTTCTTTGGCGTAGGACTTCACCACCTGCACGCCGGAAAGTTTCTCTTGCAGGTCGCCGTACATCATGTCGCGCTGTTCGCGCATTTCGTGGTGGGTGTACTTGATTTTGCCGATGAGGGCGAGGTAGTTCAGAATGTAGATGGGGTAGACGATAAGGCTCACCAGCGCGAGTCGCCAGTTCTGCGAAAGGAGGTAGCACAGCACTGCGATGAGCGTTACGCTGTCCTGCACGATGGTGACGAAACTTCCCCCGATGAGTTGGTCTAGCGCGGCGACATCGTTCGTGATGTTCGACATCAGTTTACCCGTCTGGCTCTTCTCGAAAAAGCCGAGCGAGAGGGTCTGCATATGCGCGTAGAGTTTGCGGCGCATATCCAGTTTGAAACGCTGGCCGAGAAAGGTGAGGCAGAGGGAGAGGTAGAAGCCCACAATCGCGCTCGCTAGCGCCACGCCGACCACAATCTCGAAGACCGCAAGCAGGTTGACAGGCTCCCGCGCCTGTAACGCCTTGTTGGAGAGATGGTCAGTAAGATACTGCACCACCTTGGGAAAGGGGAGGCTAAGGGCGGCGTTGATGAGGGTGAGGAAAGCGACAAGAACCATAATACGCCAGTAGGCGCGGAGTTCTTTGATGAAACGACGCAAATTTTGCATGGCGTTGGTTCCGGGGGTAGTGAACGCTACTACCTGTAATCCTTCGACGCTCCAAAATGACCTATAGGTAGATTCTACCACGCTTTTTCTTAACAAAGACCACTTTTACGATTTTTTTGCGCTTTTTTGACCCTAAGCGCTTAAAATGATATACTAGACGCGAGACATCTTCAAAGCAAGGTTTTCTTAACTCAAAATGCCTCTCGAAACTCCAATCGAATCGGAACCGCTCAAACCCTCGCCTGCGCCTGTCTCGCTTTTTCGCCTCTTCAAAATCTGGTTCTCTCTCGGTATGGAGTCGTTTGGCGGCGGCGCTACCACGCTCACGCTGATTCAACGCGCCGCCATAGACAGAGAGGGCTGGATGACGATAGAGGAGTTTACGCGCTACTGGGCGGTCTGTCAGGTCGCGCCGGGCATCAACCTCTTCTGTCTCACCATTCTGCTAGGGAAGCATATCGCAGGGTATGCGGGCGTGGCGGTCTGTATGTTTGGTCTCGTTATTCCCAGCGTCTCTGTCACGGTTTTGATGACCGCCGGATACGCCTACCTCCAACACTTCCCTGTATTGCAGAGAGCCGTTCGCGGCATCATTCCCACAACGGTAGGACTAGGACTTGTTACGACTTGGCGCGTTCTCCATCCACTCCTCAAACGCGGGCAACGGGAGGGGCTTAGGAGCCTGAGCGCAGTACTGCTTCTTTTCTTCGGAAGCATGGTCATTGTAGCGCGTACAAAGGCGATGATATATCTTGTGTTGGTTGGCATGGGGCTACTGGGGGCGCTACTGTACGGCGTGGTGGTCGAAATACCAAAAGAGTCGAAAGGGAGAGAGAAGCCGTGAACCCGCTCATTTCGTTCGTCGTTATGTTTCATGCGTCGCTCTTCTCTACGGGAGGGATGGGCAACCTTCCCATGATACACGACGACTATCTACCGCGTGGCTGGGCGACAGATACGACTTTCGCGGAGTCGTTGGCGGTGGGGCAACTTAGTCCGGGCCCCAATGGGCTTTGGGTGGTCAGTCTCGGCTACCTGACGGACGGGCTACGCGGTTCGTTACTCGCCACGCTCGCCATCACTCTGCCGCCGCTGGTGGTTCTCTTCATCGAGAGTATCTATCAACATCTGGAAAAACTGAGGGCTATGGAGGGATTCGTGCGGGGGATAATGCTCTCTTCGATGGGGATTTTCGCGGTGATAATGGTACGTCTTCTCTCTAGCCAGAAGGTCGACGGGCGCGGGTTGGCGATTGTCGCGGGGGCGGTAGTTCTCGGCTCCATCAAACGAATACCCGTCGCCGCTACCCTTATCCTTGGGGCGGTGGCGGGCGTACTGCTCTACTCCTGAGCTATCCCTTTTCGTGAAACGAACTTCATAACGGGCGCTATCGTACTCCCCTGAACTAGAATCGAAAAGGCGACCACTGCAAAGACAATCGTAATAATCTCTTCACGGTGTAC
>CAIJLM010000566.1 GCA_903821495.1 uncultured Chthonomonas sp.
GTAAAGCGGCTCCTCTTATTCCCAAAGGGCGTACCGTCGTTTTTCTCGGAGATGGAGAGTTCGACGGGACAGAACTCCTAGGTACGTTGCACGAATTAGGTTGGAACTATGTCTGTCGCACGGCGAAAAACGTAATTCTTAGGTATCACGCAGGAATAACCGCTTCTTTTGTATCCTGCGCTCTTGCTCTTGGTCTGAGTGTATAGTTCCATTCTGGGTGAAACTCATCTCGCTCTATGTTCAGGCTTGCGAGTTCCTCGTCCGTGACTTGTATCCCTTTGGGATACTTCTTTTTGTCGAGTTCACAGCGGACGGTCAAGCCCGTCGCGGTTTTGGTAGCGGCTATCAGTTCTACTATCGCCAAACGGTCTGTCAAGGGTTTTCCGCGCCAATTTTGCGTGATGTGGCAAAACAAGCGGTGTTCAATCTTGTTCCACTTGGATGCGCCCGGAGGATAATGACACACGACGAGGCTTAACCCGGTTTCATCGGCGAAGGTCTGGAGTTCCCGTTTCCACAACTTTACGCGCGAGCCGTTGGAGCCGCCTCCATCCGCGGTTATCATCAGGCGTTGCGCGTTCGGGTAACGCTCCCGTTATCGCATTAGCGGCGGTTATTCCCCCTTCCCGTTTCGGGAAGGGGGCTAGGTCGCATTCCCTAAGGCGAGTAGTTACAAATAAACATTACCTGATGTCACCAGAACTTCCCTGAAAACAGCCAATTTCCCAAATAGAGTGAGAGGGGCAGGGGTAGTTGCGCCTACTTGAGCGGAATCACTTTTGCAAGCGCTCCACGCGCCTCCCTCTCCGAAAGCGAACGCGCCCCGGCAATGTAGAGACTGGCGCGCGCGACTCCATGCCAGAGCGATATTTTCGCGCTCTGAATGTCCCACCCTGATTTAGAGACAGCGTCCGCAACGCGATACAGGGTAGAGCGAATGTCAGGACTACCTATTTCGATGACGGTGAGCGTGTCTGAAATAGCGTTGCTAAAGGAGAAGAGTTCTACGGGCAGGTCTACGGGCAGATGCACAACATCACGCTTGAGGAGCGTTTTCGTTCCCGCCTTCTCCAAAACAGTCTGCACAGTGGTAGCGCCGGAGAGCACCGCCGTCAGGTTCGCCTGAACCTCTTTCCGCTTGCCGGGCGCAAGAGGTCGTCCGCGATAGTCCACCCACAGCGTGTCTAGCGCGATGCGGTCGCGGTCTGTTGTACGCGTGATAACGTTCGCGCTATGCACCTCTAGCCCCGCCGCGTACAGAACCCCCGTAATTTTCGCGAGTAGCCCCGGATTTGGGTCGTCGTAGACGCAGACAGTCAGTTCTGTATAGGTTGCGTCCTTCTCTTCGTGAAACTCAACGACGATTTCGCCCTCGCGTACACGCCGTACAAACCCGATATGTAGCGCCATCCGCTCAAAGGTCTGCCCCAGCAGGTAGGCGGGGGGCATGGCTTGAACGTGTTCCTCCACCTCTTCTGGCGGGAAGTGCGAGAGGTCTCGAACGAGGCGGCGGCGGGCGCGGGTCATTAGTTCGCCTGTTTCAGGAACCTCCTCCGCGCTCAGTAGCGACATCGCCTTGCGCCACAGTTCGCCCAAGTAGCGTCCCTTCACCTGATTCCAAACCCCTTCGCCCACCGCCTTTGTGTCGGCGTAGGTCAAGAGATAGAGCATATTCAGGCGGTCAATATCGTCTACTATCTGCGTGAAGTCGCGAATAGTCTCCTCCCTGTCGAGGTCTCGCAAGCGAGAGACCTCCGCCATATAGAGGTGATTGCGAACCAGGAAGCAGACGTTCGCTGTCGCCTCCTCCGACCAACCGAAGCGCTTGCAGGTCTCCGTCGCCATCTCTTCGCCTACAAGCGCGTGAGGGCGACCCGGATGCGCTTTGCCCGCGTCGTGTAGTAGCGCCGCCATCTTCAACTGTTCAGGGTGGGGGAGTTCTGCATAGAGGCTTCGCAAGACACTCGTCTCTTCGTCGTTGTTTGTAGCCAGCGCTTCGAGGTTTTGGATAATGTAGAGCGTGTGTTGCCCTACAGTGTGGTCGTGCGAGGGGTCGTAGGGTATCAGGTTCATTAGCGCTTCGAACTCTGGCAGTAGCCACCCCAATAAGCCTAAGTCCGCCATCTCTTGTAGTAGCGGGTAGATTTTTTCTCGAAATGAGAGGATTCGGGTTAGGCTCTGCAAGGCGGATGCGCCCTCTATAAGAGAGGGCTGAGTGCGTAGCGTCTGCAATATGCGCTGTTCAAGGCTCTCTCCGAGCGCGAGTTTGTAGCGTTGTATAAGTTCAAACGCCAAGGGCATCCAGAGGGGGTCGTCGCTAATGAACTTATCTTTGGCTGTGACTAACTGTTTGCGCCTACAGTCCATCCCGATTCCCATAATGAGGCGACTATTCTCTACATGGCGCGTCACCTGCTTTGAGACGCGGGCGATGTGAGCGAGATTGGCGTAGAGATGCGCCATGTAGACTTCGACCGGAGGCGTGTTCAGCGGAACGCTCCCCTCGCAGAATCCCAGAAGATTCGCGACATCCTCCTGTTTGGTGACGGCGAACTCATCTCGCTCCGCCGCTGAGAGGGCGTGAAGCGCCTGTCGAGTCTGGAAGAGGGTCTCTTTGGCGGCTTGTAGTAGCGCTATATCCTCCGGACTCACGCCGCCAAGAAGTTCAAGGACGTGGAATGAGCGCTCTCCGCGCACTCTCGCCGCTTCTAGTTGCTCTCGCGCCTGAACCAGCCATATCATCGTTTGCAGGTCGCGAAGCCCTCCTGCCCCCTCCTTTATCTGCGGCTCTACTATGCGAGGCGAGCCTCCCCACTTCTCCAGAACCTTCTTGCGCTCGGCGATTTTCGTGAAGATGAACTCGGCGGAGTTGAACTCATCCCAATAGGCATCCTGAAACTGAACGTAGATACGCGCGCTACCCGCCAAGAGGCGAGCGTCGAGAAGACTGCAAATCGTCTGGTGGTCGAGGTCGCGGTAGTCGTCGAGAGGGTGATAGGAGTATCCGACCTCTATCTTGCACCGCGTGTTGCAGACATCTATGAGGAGTTGGAAGGTGTCTTTAATCACCTTGTCGAGTTGGGGGTCTTTATCTCGGAAGGGCGCGAACGTAATGTCTATGTCGGAGTAGGGGCAGAGTTCGCGCCTACCGTAGCCTCCGCTTGCGATAATCGCCATGGGGATAGAAGCGGGGTCTTGTCCATGTTGTGTACAGGCGATAGTAAATATCCGCTGAAGAACGCTATCCATCAGGTCGGAGAACTCACGCGCCATCTCCAATCCGCAAAGGGGAAGTTTTTGGGCGCTGTTTTGGGCGAGAGGCGGATTTAGTATCCGCTTTATGAGGCTCTCCCGCTCTGTTTGAAGGTACTGCGCCAACTCCTCCGCTCTGCTGTAGGAGAGGAGGGTTTGTTCTCTTGGGTTTGTCGTCGTCGCTTTTGAAAGAGAGTTGAAGTAACTCTCCACGTCTTTATGTCTATCCATCAGTGATTTCCCTGTATCTTTTTGGGGCGTTTGCGTTATTGTACCCGCGTCGTGGTATCCGTTAGCCATTTTGGAATAAAACCGTGGAACACGCGAAAAGCAGCCTAGTTTTTGACCTGCCAATCCTGTATCTCGCTATCCTCTCTATGACGCATCTTAATTTATTTTAATCTCGCTTTAAGTTAATTTTAAGATTTCCCTACTATACTCCACAGTGTTGTACTGTCTTTTCTAGGCGCTGTTTTACCCCCCTGTTTCTCTCTGAAACGGAGGGGGGATGATTATCTACCATTAAGCATGGGTGAACTATGACCACTTCCAACGACTCCACCTCTACCGCCAAAACGCAAAACCCGACGAGGCGTTTCGCTCTCCTGCGAACCTTTGCGCCGATACTGATACTCATTAGCGGCGGCTACCTGTTTATTGCGAATCGCGCTGCAGGACCTCCGCGTTTAGAACTGTCCGCGGCGATATATGAGGGGCTACTCTTTGTACACCTCATTATAGGGCTATTTCTGCTGTTGCGTTTTCTCGTGCAGTTCGGGCGCACCGTTCTTGAGGCGAAAGCGCAAAGGGGCGCTGTCGGCGTACTGGGCAAACTCACGGGGCTATGCTTCGCCGTAACGTTGCTTACAGGGTTTGTCTATTTGGGGTTTGGTTTTGGCTGGATACCGTTCACGTTTCGCCCTGCGCTACGCCTTACGCACGACATAGGGACGTTCGGCTTTCTCGCATTCGGTCTACTCTACCTCATTGCGAAGGCGAAGGGGGCTGAAAACGCCTCGCCTGCCCGCGCTCAGTTGCGCCGCGCAGGTGTAATGACCTTCGCGCTCGGCGTTCCGTTCGCAGGGCTACTGCTCTATACCCTCTACGCGCCCATTCCCTCGAATAAAATTGTCAACCCCGAACTTCCGCCCAAGACGGCGTTTCTGGAGGGCGATGGCAAGGGCGGTCACTTCTTCCCCGCCTCCGTGCAGACCGTGAACAACCAGTTCTTCCCCGCCGAATACTACACAGACTCGAAGTCGTGCGGCGAGCAGGGTTGCCACCCCGACATCTACGCGCAGTGGAACCACTCCGCGCACCGCCGCTCCTCGTTTAACAACCAGTGGTATCGTAAGTCTATCGAGTATATGCAGGAGGTTGTGGGCACAGAGCCTTCCAAGTGGTGCGCTGGCTGTCACGATATGGCGATTCTGCAAACCGAAGACCCCAAGAACCCCGGCAAGTCGCGCTTTGACCGTCCTATCCGCACGCAGATTTTGCCCGTTGAAGATAATCCCACCGCCCATGCGGGTATCGGTTGCGCGGCGTGTCACTCTGTCGTCCACGTCAAAAGCACGATGGGGGTGAGTGACTTCACAGCGGACTACCCGCCCCTGCACAAGTACCTCGACACCAAGAACCCGTTCATCAAAGGGATGCACCAGTTCATGACGAAGCTCGCGCCGGAACCTCATAAAAAGACCTTCTTGCGCCCCTTCCACCGCGACCAGACGGCGAAGTTCTGCGCCTCCTGCCACAAAGTACACCTCGATAAGCCCGTCAACGACTACCGTTGGCTACGCGGTCAGAACGAGTACGACGCATGGCAAGGAAGTGGAGTTTCTGGCTTTGGAGCCGCCTCGTTCTACTACCCGATGGACGAGAAGACGGGACAACCCTCCTTTAAGAAGTGCGCTGACTGCCATATGCCCAAAGTGCCTTCTAGCGATGCGGGGAATAAGGGCGGCGTGGTGAAAGACCACAGTTTCCCCGGCGCGAATACGGCGCTACCCTTCGTCTATCACGACGCGGAGATGGTTAAGAAGAACACCGACTTCCTCAAAGATAAAGCCCTTTCCATAGATATTTTCGCTATACGAAGGCAAAAAGGCGGCGCGAAACCAACTCAACTCTCCACGAACAATATCCCGAAAACGGGAGCCTCAGATGCCCCTAGAGCAGGTTCTATGGTGGCTGACGTAAACTCTACCAGTATCGTCGCGGGGCAGGGCTTCGCGGCGGAAGAGGAGATTAACGGTTTGCTGAATCGCGGAGGCAAGGGAGCGGCATTCCGTCGCGGCGAGAGTCCGTTGGTTGAGGTTGTCGTGCGAACCCTCAAACTCGGACACGGTTTTCCGGGCGGAACCACCGATGCCTTCGATGTGTGGGTGGAGTTAGAGGCGAAGGATGAGAAGGGGGAGACCTTCTTTCATAGCGGAACATTGCAGTGGAAAGATGGTCCCGTAGATGCGGCGGCGGAGAAGTATCGCTCGCTCGTCATAGATGGCAACGGAAACCGTATTGATAGGCGCAACGTCTGGTCGCTTCGCTCGTTGGTCTATGCGAAGGCGATTCCGCCCGGAGCCGCCGATGCGGTTCACTTCCGCCTCTCCATACCCAAAAATGTAGGTAAGAAGGTGACGCTCACCGCGAAACTAAACTACCGCAAGTTCGACTATATGAACAACTTTTGGGCGTATGCAGGTCGCCACGCCACCGACCCCAAGCCGGAGATGGCGACGGCGGAGTATCGCGCTGGAAAGTCGGCGAACCCGTTTCCCGACGAGAAGTCGTTGCCGCTCGGCGTAGGGTTGGGGAAGAAGATAGGCGAGCCTATCGCTCATGGCGGAGACCTGCGCGAACCGCAGATGGACGCAAGCCTGAACGCTGTTTCTGGGGAGATAAAGGGCGAAGTTCCCGCGCTTCCGATAACGGCTATTGCAGAGAACACTATCACCGTGCCTGTGGTGGGCGAGAACGACGCGCCCGACGCGCCAACGCAACCCCTTGATGAGAAGAAAGACCGTATCCGCTGGAACGACTACGGCATTGGTCTTCTTCTGCAAGGCGACCTCAAAAACGCGACCTTCGCCTTTACTCAGGTTACGAAAGTAGCGCCTAAGTGGGCTGAGGGCTACGTCAATATCGGGCGCGTTCGGCAGGTGGAGCGCGACACCCCCGCCGCGAAAGCCGCCTTCGAGAAGGCATTCCAACTCTTCGACGCAACCCCAACCCCCATGACCCGCTATCAGAAGGCGCGGGCGCAGAACTTCTACGCGCAAGCCCTTTTTGACGAGGGGAGTATCGACGAGGCTCTCAAAATGTTGGAGCAGGTGCGCGAAGTCTTCCCAGATGACCGCAACGTGCGAAACTTCACAGGGTCTCTGCTCTATCGTTTGGGGCGCTACGATGAGGCGATTGTCCACTCCAAGCACGCGCTTACTATCGAAGTGGAGGACATCGCCGCGCACTACAACCTTATGCGGTGCTACCGCGCTAAGGGAGATATGGCGCAAGCGAGTACCTACGAGTACTACTATAAGCGGTTCAAAGCGGACGAGACAAACACGCGCATCGCGGGAGAGTATCGCCGTAAGAACCCCGAAGACAACAACCTCGCGCAGCCTATCCACGAGATAGGGAACGCCATATCGAAGCCGAAACCTAAGTGGCTTCTTGACTATGAGCGCGGCAGAGCCTTGCTCACGCTGAAGAGCGGGGTGGGGCGGCATCTCGCGGGGGTGTGGGGGCTACCGCAGTATAGCGTTCGGCGCGAGGTGGCGGCGAGTACGGTGAAAGCGCGGAGGGCGCAGTAGAGCGCAAGCCCTCAATGCGTCCTCTCCCAATTCTAGGAGAAGGGTTTTTCTGCAAGGTGGTTTCGCTCCTGTTCTGTTTTCTTGGGCAGGAGAGGAGTCTTTGTGGTTTGAGATTAGAAGCCTGTGCGATGGGTTCCAAGTTTGGGGCTTTTTCGCACTGCTTTTCGCGTCTTTTCGCGGCTAACTCCCAAAAGGGTGAACTCTTACTGAAACGGGAAGAGATTGACAAGGAGATTCGTTTTACTTATGAGGACTATTTCCATCTATACGCGCCTTGCGCTATGCGTTATAATTTGCGGCGCGGCTCTGGCGGGATGCGGCGGCAAAAAACCAGATAGTGTTGTTATCCAGAAGCCCGTTGAAAAGCTAGACTCCGGCGTAGCCTTCGAGGATGTCACCAAACAGGCGGGGGTCAACTTTAAGCACGTCAACGGCGCGGCGGGGCGGAAGTGGCTTCCCGAAACGATGGGGAGCGGAGTCGCTTGGATAGACTACGACGGCGACGGCTTCCCCGACCTCTTTCTGGTCAACGGGCGCGAATGGACAGCGGGGGAGAAGGCGAAAGCCAAAGAAATCTCTATCACTCCGCCAAAAGGCGCAACGTGCAAACTCTACCACAATGAAGGCAATGGAACCTTCAAGGATGTAACAGAGAAGGCGGGCTTAAACGTGACGTTGTACGGCATGGGAGCCTGCGTGGGCGACTATGACAACGACGGCAATACCGACCTCTATGTGACGGGGTTAGGGCGAAACTATCTCTTCCATAATGAGGGAAATGGAACCTTCAAAGAGATGGCTAACGGCGCAGGGCTACAGGACGGCGGGTGGAGTACGAGTTGCGCGTGGGTGGACTACGACAAGGACGGCAAACTCGACCTCATTGTGGCGCACTACGCGCAGTGGACTCCCGCTACCGACCTACCCTTCCCCCGCAACGGACACCTTACTTACGGCACTCCTGCGCCCTACAATGGCGCTCCTCTCCGCCTCTATCACAATGAGGGCGGCGGAAAGTTCAAGGATGTTTCGGAGCAGGCGGGTATCCGCAAGAACTCGGAAGGACGCGCCTTGCAGGGCAAATCGCTGGGTATCACGGTGATGGATTTCGACAACGACGGCTATCCCGACATCGCCGTTGCGAACGATACAGAGCCGAACTACCTGCTTCATAACGAGAAGAACGGCACGTTCAAAGAGATTGGGGTTGAGACGACAATGGCGATTCCCGATAACGGTATCGCACGCGGCGCTATGGGAATTGACGCTTGCGACTACGACAACAAAGGCAAGGAGAGCCTTGTTATCGGGAACTTCTCGAATCAGGGGCTGAACCTCTACCACAATGAGGGCGCGGCTTTCCGCGATGTGAACGGGCAGACGGGTATCCTCAAAGCGACGCTTCTTTCGCTCACTTTTAGCTGTTTCTTCACGGATTTCGACAACGACGGCTGGCGCGACATCTTTATTGCGAACGGACACGTTGACGACGATATACAAGAGGTGCAAAAAACGGTAGAATATGCGGAGAAGCCTCACCTCTTCTTGAATAATGGCGACGGGAACTTTACGGAGGTCACGGACACGGCGGGCGCGGCGATGAACGCGAAGTACGTGGCGCGTGGCGCGGCTTACGCCGACTTTGAACTCAAGGGACAGACGGGTATCGCAATGTCCGTGAATAACGGAACCGCCCATCTCTTTCGCAACACGACCAAAACCGCGAATAGGTCGCTACGCCTTGAACTGGAAGGGACGAAGAGCAACCGTAGCGCGATTGGCGCTTACGTCCATGTAAAAGCGGGCGACAAGACGCAGACCTACTCCGTGAAAAGCGGTTCGTCCTACTGTTCGCAGAGCGAACTGCCGCTCACGATTGGCGTAGGACAACAGGCGAAGGTTTCCGCGACGGTGACGTGGCCCTCTGGAGAGAAGACGGAACTGCCGGAGCTTGAGGCAGGGCAAATCTATCATATAGTGGAGGGCGCGGGCGTTAAAGATAAGCGTCCTTTCGGGCAAGCCCGCGCAAAGAAGTAGTTATGCGTAGTTCGATAACAACAGGGCAGAGGATACTCCGTATGTCGCTGATAGGCATAGGGGTGTTCTCTCTCCTTTTCGCCGCGCTTTTCCCGTACTGGGCGAAGCGTATTATGAAACCCGCTATAGAGCGTGACAGGCTGGAAGCGCCTCTGCAAATAGGGGAGGCATACATCGCGGTCTATGTTCCCGCCCATGCGGAGGAGACCGCCGGGAAGTACTATCCCCCCAAGGTGATGGTGCGCTTTCAGGGCGAACTGTACGAGCCACGTGATGTTCAGGACGCGGCGAAACTCCATGAACAGCAAAAGGTGGAGGTTGGCTATAGGGTTGGAAAGAGAGGGCGTGTGTATATGGATACGGCGCGGGCTATCGCTCCGTAGTTTACCCCTTTATCTTTCACACGGGGCAGGGCGAAATGTCTAGCGCAATAAGCCTTCCGCGCTCCTCAAGAGTCGGCGGTAAACGGAAGCGTCCCAAGTCTCCCCTTTGTGAAGGGGCTCTGGGGTGGGGGATGTATGGCACTTAGGGTCAGGGGTTTCAACCCCCTGCCTGAATAAAGCAAGCGTCTTTCAGACGCAGGTATCCGACGACGGATAGCCTTTCGAGATAGCGATAGGCTTTCCAGCCGAAACCGTTCCTCCGTCTGAAAGACGGTTGCACTTCTTAGACGGGGGTTTTCAACCCCCGCGAAATGGGCGCTCCTATCTCATCGCTCAAAATACATACCCCAATGAGCCTTCACAAAGGGGAGACTTGAAATGCTCCCGTTTTCCGCCAACTCTTGAGGAGCGCGAAAACCTTCCAATACCGGGCATTCGCCCTTCCCCTTGTGAAGGGGTAAGGGTTGGGATGGGGTGGGCGGGGCAGTGCGGAAATCTTACAGTACCGCGTATTCGCCCTTCCCTTTGCGAGAGGTAGGGTCTACAGGAAGGGGGAACGCCTGTGCCACTATGGATATAACAAGACCCTTTGCTGGAAACGCCTCATCCAACTTCTCTTTTGGAAGGAGAAGGGTTCTCGTGGTTTGAGGTTGGAAAGTTGAACGTGTTGTTTTAGGCGGTATTTTCGCGGTTCATTCACATAACCATGAACCCCTACGGTCGCTTAAGGCGCGATTCCGCGCTTCCGTCTTCGTATCCGACGATGACGCAGGTAGCCACTCCTACAAACAGCCCTACCTCCGCCACCCCTGTTATCGCCTTAATCTCGCTTTCACGCTTGCGCGGGTCTGAAATCTGTCCACAGTGCATATCCGCGATATAGAGTCCGTCATCGGAGGTGAACGGAGAGCCGTCTGCATTTCGCCGCAACACGATGGGATGTCCAAAAGCGTTCAGTTTTCGTAGGGTGGCTTGCCACCCGAAGCGAATGATGGCTATCGGAAGCGGAAAGGCTCCCAGTGTAGGCTTCACTTTGCTTTTATCGCAGATGATGACCAGCTGACGGCTTACGGAGGCGACAATTTTCTCTTGCACCAACGCGCCGCCCCCTCCTTTAATGAGGTTCAGTTCGCTGTCCACTTCATCCGCGCCATCTATTGTTATGTCTATCGTCTCCACCTGAGAGAAGTCTACGAGCGGTATGCCAATCTCTCGCGCAAGGTCTTCCGAGCGTTTGGAGGTGGGTACGCCGCGCAAGACAAGCCCCTCTTTTCGGATGCGTTCGCCAATCGCCTGTATTGCGAAAACGGCGGTAGAGCCTGTGCCCAAGCCTACCGTCATCCCCGATAGAACCGCCTCTACTGCGCGTCGCGCCGCCGCCTCTTTCGCGTTCAAAGAACCCTCCCAGTTAAAATTTACCACTCCATTATACCCACCGTAGGGCGCTTTGCGGCGGGAATTTCGCCCAGAGGCGATGGCGCTCCTCTGCCTGCGTGGTATACTAACCCAAAATCGCGTCCTTTTTCTATTCCTCACGGGCGCGGGTCTATTTTATCTCGTAAATTGCAAGGAGATTTTATTGAACGCCGACGATAACTCTACATCCCCAGCCGCGCCGTCCAGCGCCGGAATGGATTTCAGACGCTATGCGATTCTTGTCGCCGCGGGAGCCTTCGCGACCACCTTCGCGCAACAGCGCGTTCTTGGAAACCTGCCTACGGTATTCCTCCTAAAAGACCACCTGCACCTCAAAAAAGAGGCGGTAGCCACTTTCTTCTTCTGGGCGACCTTCGCATGGAACCTCAAGCCCCTCGCAGGGATACTTACCGACGCTTTTCCGCTCTTCGGGACGCGCCGCCGCTCGTATATGATACTTGGCGCGGGGGCGGCGGGCGCTCTGTGGCTAATAATGAAGTTTTTGCCGGATAACTATACCGGACTGCTATACGCTTCTATTTTCCTGAATGTCGCGATGGTATTCGCGAGTACGGTTATGGGAGGGCTGATGGTGGAGGCGGGGCAGACCTTCGGCGCATCGGGACGCATCGCCTCAATACGTCAGGTGGTGCAGAGCGTGGCAGGTATCGGCGCTCCTCTCTTAGGAGGGTATCTCGCAGGGAAAGCCTTTGGCTGGACAGTCGCCACGATGATAGCCGCGACCTCCCTATTCGCTCTCGCGATTCTCACATTCGTTATGTTGCGAGAGAGACCGCGAAGCATACCCGATGACAATGAGGAGCCTATCTCGCGCCACCGTGTAGAGGTTCCCGCCGGGGCTTATGGCGCTTTAGTCGTTGGAGGGGCTTTAGCCACCTATCTTTTCCGTAGTAAAGAGTTCCATAATATCGGGGTCTCTCTGTTCGCAATACTCGCTGTGTTCTCGCTGGTCATCCTCTTGACCGTCCTGCCTACGCGCAACCCTGTGATAATGAAGGCGCAGACACAACTGGGGCAGATACTAAAAACCCGCTCTCTTTGGCTTGCCGTGGTGATGCTATTTCTCGTCTACATTGTGCCGGGCTTGAATACCGCGCTTACCTATCGCCAGACAGATGACCTCCATTTTGAGAAGTCCTTTATCGGGTTTCTAGGGTCTTTAGAGGGCGTTTTCGGGGTTATTGGAGCCTTGATATACGCCTTTTTCTGTCGCAAATTCAATCTGCGGATACTGCTCATCGGAAGCGTCGCTCTCAGCTCCGTCGGGACTCTCCTCTATTTGCAGTATACAAAAGATTCTGCGCCCCTAGTCCACTCGGCAAACGGTCTTATGGGCATACTTTTGGAACTTGCGCTTATGGACTTGGCGGTGCGCTCGACTCCTAAAGGGTGCGAGGCGCTGGGCTTCGCTTTGATGATGAGCATTCGTAACTTCGGACTCGCCCTCAGCGATATTCTTGGCTCCAAGATGATAGACGAGTTTCAC
>CAIJLM010000567.1 GCA_903821495.1 uncultured Chthonomonas sp.
GACATCAGGCGCTCCTTGAGGCGGTTTGTTTTAGCGACTTAACTCTACCTCACAAGTTGCCTGATGTCGTAACACGTAGTTTGTCTACATACTTTTACCGGAAACTAAAGGTTTACGGGATTGCGCTCTGGTTCCGGCGCGATTTTAGGCGCATCCTCCACCACTGCGGCGAGCGCCATACACAGTAGCGTTATCGCCAAAACCACGCTATAGTAAGGTTGAACAAAAAATGAAAAGAGCATAGATGGCGCATCGTACATCATGGCGACCTCCTGACTAAACTCGCAGTAACTGTTCAGAGCGAACGTATCTTGTTGAGCTTCTAGCGCTCAATGACGACGTTAGCATCGCCACAAAGTTTAAGACTTCTGCGAGGCTCCGCTTCCCCGGTTATCATGTGAAGTGTCTTCAATCCATAGCGGTAAGGAGGGGAGCCCGTTAGGAGAACTCTCCTTGGCGACGATTTCGTCTATCTGTCCGTTAATATGATAGTAGTGCTGATAGTTCTTGTAACCTTCTACAACAGAGGCGGGAACATCGGTAAGCACGCATCCCAGTATCTTCACGCCCGCCTCTTCCAATGTCTTCACCAGCCTATCTTCCGCCCCCATGAGAGGCTCCAGAGCGCGTACGCAGAGGAAAGCCCCCTGAGTGACAGGGGCGAGGTTTAGAGCGTCGGTGAAGAGTACAGCCGAAGGCGTATCATAAAGAATATAGTCCGCCTGATCTTCGAGCAGATGCGCGACAATCGCCAAGTTATTCGAGCGAAACATCTCCCACACATTGTTAGGCTGTCTCCCGCTCGTTATCACCTGTAGATTCTTAATAGAGGTTGGGCGCAACACCTCTCCAAGGCACTGCGCGTTTGGAGAGGCGAGCAAATCGGTGTATCCAGGGGCGCTCGGCAACTCGAAAACGAGGTGGAGTTCTGGGGTGCGGATATTTGCGTCTACCAGTATAACGCGTTTCCCTGCCTGAGCCAGTGTAATCCCCAGATTGGTAAGAGTTGTGGTGCTTCCTTGCTCCGCCTTAGCCGAAAGCGACATGATGGAGCGCATCCCTTTTGCTCCTCCGCTAAGAAGATGGATACCAAGAAACCGAAACGATTCCGCGTGTAACGACCTAGGCACAAGTTCGGTAACACGCGCCAACGAGGCGTAAGTCACTTTTCCCATTGGCTGAGGGATTGCAGCGAGAAGAGGAGCGGGCAAGGCGATTTCCGCCTCTTTAACGGTGCGTAAGCGCCTATCAATGGTGTCTAGCGCGATGATGATACTGGAAGTTCCCAGGAGAGCGCATAAACCCGCGAGTAAAATTAGTTTCAACGTGCGTCCAGGAGTAGGGTTTATTGGCGGATTGAAGTCGCTGACCTTATCCATAATTGCAATGGGGGTCTGGCTATTACTGGAATCGTAAGCCTGTTGAGCCAAATTGAGGCGGGTCGCGACGCTGTTCCTACTCTCCGTTTGACGGCTCAACTCATTCAGTAGGGCGTTGAGTTGGCTGTCTAGCCCCCTGTAGCCACTTATCTCCGCCTGCACCGCTCCTACCTCTAAACCCAACGAGGCAACCCGCGCCTGTGTTCCTGCAACATTTTGCTTGAGCGTGGACTCTTCTTTGCGAAGTTCCGCCAAACGAGGATTGGGCGAAGAGGCTGTCGCTCCGTTTTGGTTTCGCGCTTCTTCGCTACGTAGCCGCGTAGCAATGGCTTCCTTTTTTTCGACCCACGTCTTCACTTCGGGCCAGGCATCCGTATAGCGCTTTTTTAGTTCGTCTATTTTGGATTGCGTCGTCGCTAACTCTTCTCTTATCTGTTTTTCTACAAGGTTTGTTGTCGCAGGTATCTCATGCGTCACCGTTTCCGGTAAGGAAGATATCTCGGTTTGAAGTCGTAACAGACGGGCTTGCTCATCCGCCAAATGTTGCCCCGCTTCGTCATGCTTCTGTTTCGCATCTTTCTGACGGTTTAAGGCAATATCCAGATTACTGGTTAAGGTTCCGACTATCTGGTGTTGGTTGCGGTATGTGTCGTAATTCCTTCTGGAACTATGCAAAGCGCCATCTGTTTCCGCTAGTTGCCTCTTTAGCGTTACAAGCGTGTTTTCGGCTTGTTGCGTACGCAACCGTTTGTAAACCTTTTCAAAGTTTTCCGCCAGAACATTAGCAAGAGCTTTCGCTCGGGCGGGCGCGCTCTCTTGCACCCTCAGCTGGAAAAGGCGGGGCGCGATAGCGACAAACTCTATTGTCTTCAGCATCTCCGGGGAGACTTGCGTCCGCTCCACTGCTTTAAGCGAAGGTTCTAGTACATCTTGACTACGCACTATCGCCGAGTAGATGACCGCTTGCGCCTTCGCCCCCTCCATAGAACGTGGCGTACTCGCTTCCGCTTCTGCGCTATCCCCGCCAGAGAGACTGCCGCCAAGATTGGCGCTCTGCGGAACCACAAATGTCACCATAGCCTCCCAACGAGTTCGCGCTATACGCGTCGCGCCAAAAGTAAGCGCCACTGCAACTATAACGCTCAGAGCGATAAGCCATTTTCTTTTACCTAAAATCTCCACTGTACGCCAAAAATTCATAATGCCCTCTCTTAAACGCCCTTATGACGTTTCCCTCACGCACAAAATAAAGTACATGGAGCGCCATGCCTGTGCAAAATCGCCTTGCATCTGACGCTCTATCGGCGCAGGGCGCTAAAGAGTATCCCAATAGAGGAGAGGGCGCTGAGCAGATTGAATGAATTAGGATTGGGAGAACCCGGAGCCAGCCAAACTGAGTCGCCCGGTTTCAGTGCGATGTCTGGCATTTTGTTGGAGAGAAGTTGCTTCCACTCAAACGCGATGAACTGGGTATGCTTAGGGTTATCATCGGGGCGGCGAATAATACGTCCCTCTTTAACATTGGCGAAAGGAGCCAATCCACCCGCCTCCATGATAGCCTGAGTCAGGGTCATGTTCGGTTTGTAGATGTATTTGCCCGGTTTTGCGAAGCCGCCGTTTACGAACACATAGTCGTCGGGGTCAATTTTTTCCACGTAGACTGCGTCCTCCGGACGTAACAGAACGTTATTATTTGAATCGCCCTGCTCCGCTTTGTCTAAGTCTATTATCACCACAGATTCGCCGTTCGCCCCAACTACCTTGACGCGCTTCCGGTTGCCAGTAGGCAGTACGCCACCCGCAAGGCTAATGGCTTCGCGTACGCTGGTCGGGGGATTCGTGTGGATTGTAAGGTTATACTGGGGCTTTAGAACCTCCCCTGAAACGGAAACGAGAGTTATTACTTGATTTTTCAGCGGAACGAAGACCGCATCTCTATCCGCTAGAGTCGGGTTTTGTGCATAGTCTGGCTCTTTATTGCTCAGGGGGCGCACAAAGTCGCCAACTCGATATACCGTTATGTTACGTTTGTCGCTCCCTTCCACTCGGCGAGCGACCTGCACCCTGTTGAGGTCGGCGTTTTCCGCCCACTCCGCTTTGGAAAGGAGTTCAATGAGGGTAATACCCGTTCGCGCCACCATCGCTCCGGGCAGACGCACAGCGCCGCTCACAAATACGACAGGGTTTGGCGTAGCGACAATGCTCACTTTCACCACTGGGTCTTTCAAGTATTTACGCAACACAGCGGTAACCGCTTCGGAGGCTTGAGCGGGAGTGAGACCTTTCAATGGTATCGGTGTAAGGACGTTTGCAATTCGAATCAGTATATCTCCAGAGGCGTCAACCACATAGTTGCCACTCGGTTCAGCCTCGCCAACTACGCTCACATTCAGGAAAAAACTGATACTAATGGGCTGTTTAGGGTCAATGGGATCCTCGGCGATGAGAAGAGGCTCTGGATTCTTTTTGTCAGCGCCTTGTGCATAGGCGGAAGACAGACAGCCTGCCGTCAGGAGAAACATGGCGCACACCGTAGCCAGAACGCTACGATTATATAAATTCCTTTTCAGGGAAGAGACCGACATCTTTATTTGCTCCTAATGTTTGTATGGCGTAAGCCAGGTCGATAGCCTCATATCGGGCGTGGCGGAAGGAACGCGCTACTCCGTTACAGAGGAGTCCGTTTCGTACATCTCCGCGGCAAGTTGTAGCAAGAGACGCTCCACCTCAGCGCGAGACTGGAGTAGCGCTCTTTTATTACTATAACCATCCAGTAACGAACGGAGTTTTGCAACTTCAGTCGTTCCACTGAAGGAAGGGTTAATATGGACTGCGATTTGCGTCTGCTTTAGGCAGTCCAGGAGTAGTGCGACGGCAGAACGCAATCTATCAGGCGCTACCTTGGAGTTCGCTACAACCTCAACATCGGGCGACTGGGCTTTCATATCCTTGTTAGCCTGCTCATGTCCGCTCTGATAGATTGCCTGCATGAAAAGACACCATGCTAACTCTAGCCTCACCTCTACATTTTCTGGCA
>CAIJLM010000568.1 GCA_903821495.1 uncultured Chthonomonas sp.
CGCAAAGGAGAGGAGTTCTTCTGGTTTGAGATTAGAAGCCTGTGCGAGTGGTTCCAAGTTTGGGGCTTGGTGCATTTTTTTCGCGTGTTTCGCGTGTTTCGCGGTTTTTACTCCTATAATCCTGAACTCTTACGTACAGTACAACATGAAACGAAGAAAGTGTGTTAGAATCCATTGGGTTTGGTTCCTCATAGGCGATGCCAATTAGTCAAATGTCTAAACGTCAATCACATATCGAGTCGAGTTCGCAAGGAAAAGGAGTTCTCAGCGTGTCAAACGAACAAAACAACGAATCCATCGTCGTACTCAGCGAAACGGAGAGGGCGCGCTACGGAGGGCAAGCCGTGGTGGAGGGCGTAATGATGCGTAGCCCGCGCTTCTTTGCGGTAGCGTGTCGTCGTCCTAGCGGCTCCATCGTCGTGCAGTGCGAAGAGGTGGACAAGAGCCTCCTTGGAAAACTCAAGTTCCTCAATAAGCCGTTTTTGCGCGGTACGCTCGGTATACTCGATGCGATGATACTCGGCTCTCGCGCCCTCAACTTCGCCAGCAAAGTACAGTTGGAGGACGCTTCCACAATCAAATCCGCCGCCCCTTTACCCGCTACTACCCCAAACCCCGCCGCCCCCGCCCTTGTAGCCAAGCCCGCCGAAACGAACAGAGCGGGAAGCAAAATCAACGAAATTGCCGTAGGCGGAACCATTCTCATAAGCATTCTGTTTGGTCTGTTTATTTTTCGCCTCATCCCAACCGCGCTAGGCGAGAAGTTGGCAAACGTCGGTATTATAGGTAACGCCCCCACCAACCTTATGAAGAACGCGCTAGACGGAGCGATTCGCGCCTGCTTCTTCTTTGCCTACATTCTCGCTATTTCGCGCATGGCGGGGATACGCGCCGTCTTCCAGTATCATGGCGCAGAACACAAAGCCATCAACACCTTAGAGGCGGGGGTTCCCCTAACTCGCGAAAACGCCCTCGAAGCCTCCCGTATCCACCCGCGTTGCGGAACCAGTTTTATCGTCGTCGTGATGGTGGTAGACTTTCTGCTCTGCCTCTTCTTACCCCGCCCTGAACTGTTTCGCCGCGTACTACTACATATCGCCATGTTGCCGCCCGTTGCAGGAATCGCTTACGAAGCGATTAAAGTTGCGGGCAAATATCGCCATAATCGAATGATGATGGCGGCGTTCGCGCCCGGAATGTGGACGCAGTACCTCACGACTCGCGTTCCGAACGCGGCGCAGGTGGATGTGGCGCTCGCCGCGCTGTTCGCGGTGCTGGAAGCGGAAGGTCACACCGTACCCGCCCACACAAAGCCGCAAGAGATGGAGGATGTCATTTTTTCGTAACGCTCCTCCACTGAAGCAAAAATCGCTCTATTCGCGAATGGACTTCTTGAGGAGACCGAAATGCCTCTGCACGTTCTTGGGTTGTACCTCCTGCTTGGAGTGTGCGCGTCGCTCTCGCTATACGCTTCCTGTGCTGTTTGGAGTATGCGACAGAAGGCGGGCGCTGTCGCCACAGCGTTTTCGATTGGCTCTTTCTCTCTCAGCGTATGGACGTTTTGCTATCTTGGGGAGTTGCTCGCTCCCGCCGCCTATGCCAAATATGTGTGGTATATCATTAAAAATGTAGGTTGCTTTTACACGGTTCCCAGCTTCCTCTTGTTCGCTCTCTATTTTAATAGCCCCTCTTTCAAAATGCCGAAATGGGGCTACCTCCTACTTGGCTTTGAGCCTACTTTAATGGCTATCCTCCTACTCGCGAATCATTGGCATCGTAGCGCTGTGAGCGCTATGGGCATCATGGAGTACAGAGGCTTTCGGGTATTTCAGTTTCATGCGGGCGCTCCTATGGTTTGGGATAATCAGTACGCTCTTCTTGAATCCTTAGCCCTTATCTGTATTCTCATCATCAAAACGTGGCGCGCTCCGAAACTCTATCGCCGTCAGGCGGGGGTGATTCTGCTAGGCGCGGCAGTCCCCGCTGTTGGCGTATTCGCGAACCTTTTCCACTGGACGGATGTTCCGCTTGACTACAGTTGTATCCTCTGTACCCCTACCGCTGTCTTCGCCCTTATCGCCTTAACACGTTACCAGATGTTTACGGTCTCTCCTATCGCCCGCGAGGTTGTTTTTGATAGAATGCGGGACGGAGCGCTTCTGGTGGATGAGCGGGGTATGTTGCTGGATATGAACCTGCAAGCCTTCAGCGTGTTGGGCGAAACCCATGCCGCTTCGCTAGGGAAACCTGTGGACAGCGTGTTGCCTGCGACTATCACCTTAGAGCGGCTCCGCAAGGAACGGAGGCTGGATTGGGAGGTTGAGGCAAAAGGCGATAAGACGCACTACGAGTGGACATGGTACGCTCTTGACCTAGGAACGGCTCACTCTAAAGGCTATATCATCATGGTAGTCGATATTACCGAACGCAGAGTAGCCGAACAGAAACTAAAAGCCTACAACGCGCAATTAGAAGCCTCTCGAACCTACGCAGAGCGCCAGTCCCAACTGCTTCAAGAGCAAGCGAGCGACCTCCAGAACGCTAGAGACATGGCGCTCGCCTCCGTCAAAGCGAAGTCTGAGTTCCTCGCCAATATGAGCCATGAGATACGCACTCCCATGAACGGTATACTCGGTATGACCGAACTTTTGCGCGATACGCCCCTCAACCACGAGCAGAACGACTTCGTTAAGACTATCCAACAGTCCGCCGATACCCTCTTGACTCTCATCAACGACATTCTCGACTTCTCCAAAATCGAAGCCGGAAAACTCCAGATTGATACGCAGGAGTTTCCCTTCCGAGAGCTGATAGAGAGCGCTACCGAACTCCTCGCCCCCAACGCGCACGAGAAGCATATTGAGATTGCTTGCCTCCTCCCAGTAGACTGCCCTGAGTTGGTTCAGGGCGACGAAGTGCGTATCCGTCAAATCCTCTCCAATCTTTTGAGTAACGCTATCAAGTTTACGGCGAAGGGCGAGGTGATTCTGGAAGTGAAACTTCTTGGGGAGAGCGAAGAGGGATTCCGCATCAGTATGGAGGTGCGCGATACGGGCATAGGCATTCCGCAAGAGCGGCTAGACGCTATCTTTGAGAGTTTTACACAGGTGGATGGCGGCACGACCCGTCGTTATGGCGGCACAGGTTTAGGGCTGACGATAAGCCGTCAGTTGGTCTCGCTAATGGGCGGGACGATGGGTGTGGAGAGCGAATTAGGCGCGGGCAGTAGGTTCTGGTTCGAGTTGCCCTTGGGAAGGGCAAAAAGCGCTCAGAGGGCGAGGCGGCTCATTCCCAAATGCCTGACGGGGTTGCGAGTTCTGGTAGTGGACGATAACGCCGTGAACCGCCGCATTTTGTCGGAGCAGTTGAGTTCGTGGGGTTGTATGAGCGTCTGCTTTGAGGGCGGAGCGGAGGCGCTGGAAGCGTTGCAGTTGAGCGATTACGATTTGGTGTTGACGGATATGCAGATGCCGGATATGGATGGGGCGATGGTGGCGCAAGCCATTCGCAACGAGATGGGCGATAAGGAGATTCCGATTATCCTGCTTACCTCTATGGGAGCCGTCTCCCCAGAGATACGGGCGCTGTTCTCCGACTGTCTTATGAAGCCTGTACGTCAGTCTCACCTATTCAACAAAATCATCACGATTGTGGAAAGCCCTGAACAGCGAGAGACTTTGGAGATGGATAGTTTCAGGGTAACATCGGATTTACCACAGTCGTTGTCGGGGCTGAGGGTTCTGCTGTGCGAAGATAACGCGGTCAATCAGAAGTTCGCGCAACGCCTTTTGGAGAAGTGGGCTTGCCGTGTATGGGTCGCCTACAACGGCGCGGAGGCGGTGACGCTGTGGGAAGAGAAGCACTTCGATGTGATTCTCATGGACGTTCAGATGCCCGTGATGGATGGCTTCATGGCGACTCGCGCTATTCGAGAGCGGGAGGCTTCGACGGGAGCGAGTACGCCCATTGTCGCGATGACGGCGCACGCTATGGAGGGAGATAGGGAGCGATGCCTTGCGGAGGGCATGGACGACTACATCTCGAAGCCTATCTCTTCCGAAAAACTACACACTCTTTTGAGCGGTTATCGTAAGATGGAAGCGACGCCCAAGCCCGCCATAGAAACTGTAAAGGAGCAGAGTGTGAAACTAAACACAACTTTTGACATTACCGTCCTTCGCGACCTGTGCGGGGGAGACGAAGAGTTTGTGCGGGAGATGATGGAACTCTTCCTTGAGACCGTGGACGAGCAGATGGAGGCGGTGCGATTGGCTACGCTGGAGGGTAGCGCCGCTAAAATTGGCGCGTCCGCCCACCGTCTCAAAGGAAGTTGCCGAAGCCTCGCCGCACATCGGATGGGGGAGGCGTGTCAGGCGTTAGAACTCGCAGGGAAGTCGGGAGATTTAAGCGAGGCTTCTTCGCTCTTCGCGCAGTTGGTTGTAGAGCGCGAACGACTATGCAACCATCTGCGCGACTTTTTGCAGGGCGCTATGCGCTCGGCGGCGTAGTTGGAATGAGGCGTAAAGTATAAACCGCTCATTTACCGATTATCGCTTGGAGCAGCCCATTGGGGCGGGGGAGTTAGTCTTGTATAGCCACGCTCTTCGCAGAATGCCACTACTTCGGCGGATTGAGGAAATTCAGCCCTAAAACCCTCTGAAAGGAGTCGTAGTAGCATCTCGCCAAGTCGGTATGAGAACTTACCCC
>CAIJLM010000569.1 GCA_903821495.1 uncultured Chthonomonas sp.
GGGAATGAACCGCGAAATGGGGATGCGAAATGCGATTCTACCGCGAAAAACGCGAAAAGGCGCGAAAACAATGCACACTGCAAACCATCCTAGAAGAACGCGCCTAACTTCCTAATCTCAGAGCGCCATCCGTGCATTCACCCCTTCTCCCAGAATTGGGAGAAGGGGAAGGGGTTGAGGGCTAGGAGAGGCAGGGTGAGGTGAGGTGAATATCCGCAACCCAGAACGCCTGTCTGAGAGTTTTGGGCGCAGGCTTTTATGCCATACGCGCTAATACCGCCTAGAGTGGCTAAAACCGAGTAAATAGAACAGATTCTATCGGAAGAGACAGGATTCGGCGACCTCAAGCGCGAATTTAACTCTCATTCCAGACGATTTAGAATAAGGAGCCTACAATGCTACGCATCCTCGCCTGTTTTGCAGGACTAACTCTGGTTAGTCTACCGCATTCGCCCAAAATTTACACGCCCATACGGGAGGCAAAAATGTTTCAAATTGCGAATCGCTTTCTCGATTCCCTAGACGACCCGCTGAAACAGAAGGCGCAGTATCCCTTCAACTCCGATGAGAGACTAAACTGGCACTACGTCCCCATCAAGCGGAACGGCGTTCCCATGAAAGATCTCTCGGAGGCGCAACAGAAAGCCGCGCAAGACCTGCTACGCTCTGGCTTGAGCGTGCGCGGTTTGGAGAAGGTGACGCAGATACGCGAACTAGAGAACGTCCTCAAGGAGATGGAAAAAGGCTCTGGTCCTACTCGCGACCCCGACCTCTATTTCGTGACGATATTCGGTCAACCAAGCGAAAAAGGCTCGTGGGGTTGGCGTTGGGAGGGGCATCATATGTCTCTCAACTGGACTGTACTGAACGGCAAGGTTATCGCGAGTAGCCCTCAGTTTCTCGGCACAAACCCCGGTGAAGTGCGTTCAGGTCCCCTCAAAGGGCGGCGCGTGCTGGCGAAAGAGGAGGATTTGGGCTACGATATGATTCACTCCCTCACAGATGACCAGAAGAAAACCGCTATCCTTAGCCCGACAGCCCCCCCCGACATCATCACAGAGTCCAAACGTCAAGCGGATATTACAGACCATAAGGGACTCGCCTATAACGCTATGACGAAAGAGCAACAGGGCATCCTGCTTACCCTGATTCGGGAGTACGCCGTTGTTCAAAACCCGACCATAGCCCATGAGCGGCTAGAGGCGGTTCGCAAGGCGGGGCTAGACAAAATCGTGTTCGCGTGGATGGGCGGCGTAGAGCGCGGAACAGGGAACTACTACCGCGTGGAAGGCTCCACTTTCCTAATTGAGTACGACAACACGCAAAACAACAACAATCACGTCCACTCGGTATGGCGCGACTTCAAGGGCGATTTCGGGGTTGACCTGCTGGCGCAACACTACCAGAGTTTCGCGCACCGCGACGGTCAACACTTCCTGCACGACCACGAAGACAGCGACCACCAACACTAGACGGGTTTAGTTTTTGGACACAAAAGTTGTACACTTCATAGGTATCTGCGGGGCGGGCATGAGCGCCGTCGCGAAACTACTGCGCGATAGCGGTTGGCAAGTCTCAGGCTCCGACCAGGGGTTCTATCCGCCTGTCAGCGACTTTCTGACACGGGAGGGACTGCCTTGCGCCACGCCTCACGCGCCCAAAAACATACCCGCGGATACCTCGCTCATCGTTATAGGCAAGCACGCCAAACTCACGCCGGAACACAACCCAGAGGTGCGCCGCGCCTTCGAGTTGCAGGCGCAAGGCAAGGCGCGTATCGCCTCGTATCCCGACATCCTTAACGAACTTACACAGCGGACAGAGAACATTGTCGTCGCGGGGAGTTACGGCAAATCCACCACGACGACGCTTATCGCATGGACTCTCGCGCATAGCGGAGCCGACCCAAGTTACTTCATCGGGGCGATACCGGTAGACTTTCAGGCGAACGCGCACAAAGGAGCGGGGCGCTACTTCGTTCTGGAAGGCGACGAGTACCCCTCCGCGAACTGGGACTCCTCCCCTAAATTCCTGCACTACAACGCCTCTATTGTCGTCCTCACCTCCTGTGAACACGACCACTTCAACGAGTTCCCGACGGAGGCGGACTACCTCGCGCCCTATCAAGAGTTAGTCCGTCGAATGTCCGCTGAAAACCTGCTCGTGGCGTGCGCGGATGGCAAGATGGTGGACAGGGCGATAAGCGAAGCGAAATGCCGCGTCGTGACCTACTCCGGCGGAGACAATCCTACCGCCGACTGGTTCGTAAGCGAAGCGCATAGCGCGGAAGCCCCGCAACGCTTCCTCATACAGAGGCGCGAGGCGGGGGCTATCACGCGCTCAATCGCCATTACAACGCAACTTCTTGGCGAACATAACCGACAAAATATCGTCGGTTGCGTCGCCACTCTGCTAGAGAGCGATGCCCTCGCAGTTCCGCAAATTCAGGCGGCTCTTAGCGCGTTTCGCGGAATACGCCGCCGCCTCGAACTCAAGTCGGAAGAGTCCTCCGTCTCTCTCTACGAAGACCTCTCCAGTTCGCGCCCTAAAGCGGTAGCGGCGCTACACGCGCTTCGCCAGAGTCACCCCGCATCGCGTATTTACGCCATATTTCAGCCCCACACATTCAGTTTCCGCTCAAGGCAGGCGCTAGAGTGGTATCCCGGAATGTTCGCGGAGGCGGACGCGGTTCTGGTGTTCAGTCCGCCGGAACTCCGGGGGCTTGCTAGCGGCGAGATGTTAAGCCACGACGAGATTATCGCCTCAATACGCGCTGGCAACCCGATTCCTGTTCATGTCGTTCGCAATGCCGAGGATATTCTCGATACGCTTCTACCCGTTCTCAAGGCGGGAGATGTGGCGGCGTTTATGACGAGCGGGGGCATGGAGGGGGCGATTTCGGCTACGATAAGCCGCATCGTTCAAGAGTTCCCGCGCCAATGAAACGCTTCTTCGCGGAGTATCGGAACGACTACTCGACCTACACCTTCTCCTACGCCGCCTACTGCGTTAAGGAGACTAGAGAGGAGGTTCCCGCCATCTACGCGGAGGGGTTTCTGCCCTACACGGGACGACAAGATATAGATGCAGATGTCTTCTACATGGCGCGGAGCCTGCGCGTAGACCTCGCCCGCTTTGAAGATACATCCGAAAACCGCCGAGTAGACCGCCTCGCCTCGCCGCTCAATATCGTCTTTGATGTCACGCCAAAAGCCGATTTCGACACCGCTTCGCCCGTCTTCACCACATTCTGCACCGAGTACGCCGAAGAGCGGTTTTCGGGCGGGAGCATGGAGACGGCGCGTCTCAACTACATCCTCTCCCGCGACCTCCTCACGCATATCTTCACGTTTCGCGCTCAAGAAAAGACGTTAGGCTACGTCTTCACCGTAATAGAGGGGGGGATACTGCACTACTGGTACTCCTTCTTCGATACCGCCACCCTACAAACCTTCCCGCTCGGCAAGTGGATGATGTGGCGAACTCTGCGCTGGGCGAAGGAGCGGGGTTTGCAGTACGCCTATCTGGGAACCTGCTACCAGCTCAAAGCCCTCTACAAAGTGCGCGACCATAAGGGTTGCGAGTTTTTCGACGGGATGGGCTGGAATGACGACACGAAACTTCTCAAAACGCTCTGTAACGCCGATAGCGAGCCGCCCCCTACCGCCGACCTATTCAAGCAGATAGATCACCCTATACAGGCACGGTATCTCTAAAACGGGCGTAACTACTCAGCCCCCTGCGGGGGAAACC
>CAIJLM010000570.1 GCA_903821495.1 uncultured Chthonomonas sp.
CGGGTAACGATACCCCAGTAGCGGCTATCGCTACTCATATTACGGTTATCGCCCATCATAAAGTACTCGCGTTCGCCCAGTTTAAGCGGCGCGTCCGTCGCGAAATCGGTGTGTTCAAAAGGAGCCATGGGGTCGCGCAGGTAGGGTTCGTTCAGCCTCTTGCCGTTACGAAACACCGCCGCCGTTATAATCCGCTCTCCCTTTTGAACGACCTCTACATTCTTGACCTCTATCGTGTCGCCCGGCAGTCCTATCACTCGCTTAATAAGGTTATTCTCTTTTTGCGGCAGTCCCATCATTTTGGACTCTTGGTCTGCGTCTTTGGGGGCGCGAAATACCGCAATATCGCCATAATGCGGGTCGCTGTAGCGATAGACGAGTTTGTTGGCGAAGATATGGTCGGAGGCGGAGTCTTCGTACTTGCCATCGTCCCCTTTTCCGTTACGTTCGCCTGCGTTATGCCCCAGAAGCGTGGTCTCCATAGAGGGGGAGGGGATATAGTAGGCTTGAAATACAAATGGGCGTATCAGCATAAAGACAAGAGCGAACGCCACAAGAATCGACTCGCAAATCTCCGCCATGCCTCTCATAACGCCGTTCGACTTTGCGGCGGCGGGTTTGAGAAGCCCAAAACGCAAAACGGAGAGGATAAGAACAATCAGCCCGATAGTTCCAATGCTCAGGTTCGCAAGCATCTCCGTCGCAGGAGCCTCGGTCGCTGTATGCGTTTGCGCCAGAAAGTCCATCGTCGCCCTCGCTTTCCTAGTCTCCCTTAGAGTTCGGCGAGTAGTTCGCCCCAACTCTCCACTTCCAATAAACGCACTGCCAAACGCTCCAACACCTCTGGTTGAGCGATGGACCGTAGAGCCTCAAGAGTCTTCGCGCTAGGCTCTCCAAGACGCTTACGCGCCAACAAAAGAAGTAGGTTCAATTCGCCTTCTACTCTGCCCGCGAACTTCCCTCTCGCTTCGCCAATGGCTTTCCCTCTCGCTTCGCCAATGGCTTCGCCCTCTTCTAATATCGCCTGATAGGTGACAGATTCTCTCATTTTGCCTACTCCTTTCAACAGATGTTGTACCATTGAGCGGTCGTAACGCAAACCCATCAGCAGGAAGGTCGCCAACCACGCCGTTCCTGCGTCGTCGCTCTCCGCCTCAATACGCTTCTCCATACGCCGCACAATGTCTGGAAGTTCCTGCGAGGAGACAGCGCAGAGCGGCGCAAGCGGAAGCATTCCTAGCCCGCCCTCAAGAAATGTCTCTACCGCCTCTTGCCAAAGGCGCACAACCCGAAAATGAAACTGGAGATAGGGTTCGCCCCCCATGAAGCGTTTCTGAACGGGTTGGCGCATGACCGCGCCATCCGCTTCTGGGCGAAGCAAAAAAACAGTGGTATCGACAGGAAGTCCTGTGCGAATACCCGCCAACACATTATACTCCATAAACCTATCCGCCATATCGGGCTTGTACGAAGACTGCATCTCAATATGCGCGATATAAGGCTCTTCAGAGCCGACCCGTATGAGTTTATCGGCTTGCGCGATAATCGTGGAGAGGTCTGCATCTATCAACGCTATCTCTCCGAGAGGGCGATGGAGCCAGCGCAACCAGTCCAACGGATGCAATTCAATGAGGCTTTTCAGGGTAACGTCGTAAGGTTTGGGCATGAAGACAGATTCTCTACTACCTATTTTTGCACAAAATCCCTCTCCTACACAAGGTAGGAGAGGGTGTGTAAAACGGGAAACCCAAGGTTCAAGCGAGGATACGCCTCTAGCGGGTAGGATACCTGTCTTCTTTGATACGCGCCGACTTGCCGACTTTGCCACGTAGGTAGTAGAGTTTGGCGCGTCGCACTTTTCCGTAGCGAGCGACCTCAATCTTCTCGATGCGCGGCGAGTGGAGCAAGAAGCCTCGCTCTACTCCGACGGCGGCATGGGAGATTTTGCGGACGGTGAACGCTTCGCGGTTCAGGCTGTGGTTCTGAGCGATAACAACGCCCTCAAACACCTGAATACGCTCTTTGTCGCCTTCCACAACCTTCGCATGAACGCGAACGGTGTCGCCAACGCGGAACTTAGGAAGAGCCACGCGGTTTTCAAGAGAGACGGTCTCCCACTCTTTGCGCTTCTTCTCTTTCGCCTCAATCTCGCGGCGGCGATTTTCGTTGTTGACCCAGATGTCTCCAGAACGGACGATTTCCGCTCTTTCAATGTCTGTGATTATGTTTTTTCCGAGAGCCATAGTTCTCCTCGTATCTCCGTTATCACTGCGCTCTCCTAAAAGAGCGCGAAAGGTTCATTATTCCACAGGAGCCGCAGGCTCCTCCGATTCCATCAGGGCGTAGTCCTTCGCCGTGAGTTCCAACTTTGCGAACAGGTCGGGTCTGCGTTCCCGCGTTGCGCGGAGTTGGTTCCAGCGCCGCCACTTTTCGATGAGCGCGTGATTGCCGCCCAAGAGAATATCCGGTACGCGCCAGCCCCGAAACTCGCGGGGGCGCGTATAGTGCGGATACTCCAACAGATTGCCGCTAAACGTATCTTTGTCGGGGGCTTCGCTATCGCCAAGCGCGCCCGCTTGAAGGCGCGTTAGCGCATCGGCGATAATCAGCGCAGGGAGTTCGCCTCCCGTCAGCACATAGTCCCCAATCGAAACCTCGTCTGTCACAAGGTTCTGCCGCACTCTATCGTCCACGCCTTCGTAGTGTCCGCACAGCAGAATGATATGCGATTCTTGCGCCCACTGTCGGGCGAGTTCCTGCGTCCACTGTCGCCCTCGCGGGTCTGTCAGTACCACTTTCGGCTTATGGCGCAGTGCGAAAGCCTCTTCGTTCCCTTGCGCTTCGTCGGAACTACCGCCCAAAAGGTCGTCTAGCGCCGCTGCAATGGGTTCAATCTTCATCACCATGCCGCCGCCGCCAGCGTAGGGCGCGTCGTCGGTAGTGCGGTGCTTGTCGCGCGTGTAGTCGCGCAGGTTCACCACGCGAAACTCCACCAGCCCACGCTCCGCCGCTCGTTTCAGGATACTGGTCTCTAGCGCGGGCGTTATCATCTCCGGCAAGGTGGTCACAATGTCTATCCGCATGAGTTCACCTTAGGTGGCTTCGGCTTCACCCGGCAGAAGACCCGGAATCAAGGAGACGACAATTTTTCGCTCTGCAATGTCTACCGAAACGACAACCTGCCTCACCGCAGGAAGGAGAATCTCCTCTTTGCCCTGCCCAATAACATAGACATCGTTCGCTACGCCTCGCATAACCGAGTTGAGCCGTCCCAACTCCCTGCCGCTGTCAAGGAAGACAGTGCAACCCACGAGGTCGTGGACGTAGTATTCGTTTTCCGGCAGAACGACGGCATCCTGTTGTCGAAGTTGCACGAGAGAAGCCCGTAGCTCCTCTGCGGCGTTGATGGAGGAGACATTTTTCAGTTGGAGCAAGACGTGCCCTTTGTGAAAGCGCGTCCTCTCAACAGCCATAAGCCTGCCCACGCCGTCTAAAGCGCGGATACAGACCGTTTCCAAACCTTTGAATCGTTCGGGGAAGTCCGTTTCTATGCGAACTTTAACCTCGCCGAAGCGACTAAAGGGGGCGACTATTGCGCCAATAGTGAGATTCCAGTCGGGGTAAGACATCCTATTCGGTACACCTTGCCGACGAAAGGTTTCTGTCGGCGTTGGAGCGTGCAGGGTCTGTCTCGCTGTGAGTTTTTGGGTTGTAAAATCTAGGCGATGATTTCGACGTAGATTTTGCGCTTATGCTTCATCGCCGCCGCTTTTGCGACGGTTCGGAGGGCGTTCGCGATTCGTCCTTGCTTGCCGATGACCTTGCCGAGGTCGTTGGGGGCTACACGCACTTCATACGTGGTCGCATCCTCTTGGGGAACTTCGGTTATAACAACCTGTTCCGGTTCATCTACTAGCTCTTTGACGAGGTACTCTATTAGCTGTTGCACCTGCACGACTCCTTAGTTTTATTTGGGAGGAGTCTACTTGGCTTCTTTAGCGGCTTTGGCGGTGGCTTTAGCCTCTGTGAATCGCCCGTAGATTCCTAGCTTCGTGAGCAGGGCGCGGGTGACATCCGTTGGCTGCGCCCCGACTCCGAGCCACTTGAGGGCTTTGTCCTCGTCAATATTGACGGTGGCGGGTTCGGTAAGCGGGTTGTAGTAGCCGATGGAGTCTATGAACTTCCCATCACGCGAGGCTGTGCTGTTGGCGACAACTACTCGGTAGAACGGGCTTTTCTTTGCGCCCATGCGCTTCAGTCGAATTTTAACTGACAATCTGGTTGCTCCTTTTCGTTCTCGAAAAAACGAATAAACGTATCAGCGCCTCTTTTGAGTTAAGAGGCGGACTTTGCAAAATGCCGAACAGTTTCGGCGGGTTAAAATGGCTTCGAGAGGTTAAGAAAGGGAGAACTGTTTAGTTCAGACTGCCTGAACATCAATAAGTTTCACTATATTTAACTATTTCTCTCGTCTGTCTATCCAATTCTCACTCAGCCCAAAGGTTGAGCGCTATCTCAAAGAGTTACCAAGGGCGGCGGACTTTGCCGAACTTGGGCATTTTTTTCAGCGTATTAGGCGATGCGAGCGCGTTGGGCTTCGCTGGCGCGTCGTTCTGAGGCATTCCGGGGATTTTGCGCTTCCCGCCGCCGCCCTGCGGTCCGCCCTGCATCATCATTCGCATCATCTTTCGCATCTGCTCGAACTCGTTTAGAAACTGGTTGACCTCTTGAACGCTCATTCCGCAACCTGCGGCGATACGCTTGCGCCGGCTTCCGTTGAGCATAGCGGGGTCTCTGCGCTCGGCGGGGGTCATAGAGCGGACTATCGCCTCTTTGCGCGGCATGATTTTGGGGTCTATGTCTATCTCATCAAGCATTTTGCCGCTCACTCCGGGCAGGAGTTTCAGCAGGTTTTCGATGGGACCCAGTTTCTTAATGCTCTGCATCTGCTCTAGGAAGTCGTTGAGGTCGAACCTGCTTTCGCGAAGTTTCTTTTCGAGGGCTTCCGCCTGTTTCTCGTCCACCGCCTCCTGCGCCTTTTCGATGAGGCTGAGGATGTCGCCCATGCCGAGTATTCGGGAGGCGAGGCGGTCTGGATGGAAAGGCTCTAGCGCGTCGAGTTTTTCGCCGACGCTCATAAACTTGATAGGTATACTGGTGACGGCGCGAATGGAGAGCGCGGCTCCTCCGCGTGTATCGCCATCCATCTTGGTCATCACGAACCCAGTGAGCGGCAGGCGCTCGTAAAACTGCTTTGCGAAGTTTACCGCGTCTTGCCCGACCATTGCGTCTACAACCAGCAGGACTTCGTGCGGCGTTACCCACGCCTGCATCTGCCCCAGCTCGTCCATCAGGTCTTCGTCTATTGCAAGGCGACCTGCGGTGTCAAGAATTACGATGTCGTTGCCGTTCGCTTTCGCGTGTTCTATCGCGCTACGGGCGATGGAGGGCGGCGACTTTTTGTCTTGCGCGGGCGATGTGAAGACGGGAACCTTTATCTGCTCGCCTAGCACTTCGAGTTGCTTCACAGCGGCGGGGCGGTAGATGTCGCAAGCCACCATGAGGGGGTTGCGCCCCTGCTTTTTGTAGTAGTAGGCTAACTTTCCGGTAAGGGTGGTCTTTCCTGTCCCTTGCAGTCCGCAGAGCATAATAACGGTGGGCGGCGTGGGCGAGAGCTGTAGTCCCGTCTGGGTTCCGCCAAGTAGAGCGACCAGTTCGTCGTTGACGACCTTGACCACCTGCTGAACAGGGGAGAGGCTCTCTAGCACGTCTACGCCGATGGCTCTGTCTTTTATGCGCGTAATGAAATCGCGAACGACTTGCAGGTTTACATCGGCTTCAAGCAGGGCGAGGCGCACCTCGCGCATGGCTTCGGTGACATCGGCTTCGGTGAGCCGCCCCTTGCCGCGCAGGCGCTGGAACACATCTTGCAGTTTTTCAGAAAGGCTATCGAACATAACCTGCACACGCTCGTTTCCGCTCCCCCTTATGAGGGACACAAAGAGAACCCGATACCACCCTGTGTTTGGCTGAAAGTAGGGGAGGCATCGGGTCGTTTTGTTCTGCCGAATGATTTCCCGCACACTGGTTGAAGGACTGATTTAGAAAAACGCCCTTAAAATAGCGTCTCAGTATACAATTTTTGAGGGCTGTTGTCAAGATTGAATGTGCGTGGTTATGGTAAAAACCGTCGCTTTGGGTACTATATGCCCTAGTACGCGAAGGGCTTTGGAGAATACAGGGACAGACTCATGGAAACAAACCGTCAAATCAAGAGAACGGGATGGGGTTGCCTTATAGCGGCGGCGCTGTTATTCGCGCCTTCGCTGTACCTCCATTGCGCCCCCTTCGCCCTGCGAATCGGGCTAACTATGGCGCTTCTTGGGACGCTGATGGGCTTGTCTCTTGCAGGAGCGACGCGAACGCGACGCGCTACACTTATCTATCTTGGGCTGTTCGCCGCATTCTGCACAGGCTGGGGGTTTGTCGCCGCCCTCGACAGCGCTTCATCGGAGAGCCTCCTTCTACCTAAAGGCGCGTCGCAGATATGGGAGAACTACCCTGTGTTTTTAAGAATAGGGGCATTCTTTCTGGCGGTTCCGTATCCTTTTGCGAGGTGGGGCTATCACGCTCCAGATGTTATCACAGAGAGTTCCGAGCCTTCCCAAGAGGACGAGTAACCTTCCTCCGATTTTGCGCCTCGCGCCCTTTTTGTTCTCTCAGGTAAGAGTTCAGGGTTGCGAGAATCTTCACATAACCTCGCCTAGCCCTCAACCCCCGCCCCTTCTCCCAATTCTGGGAGAAGGGGTGAATGCACGGATGGTGGTTTGAGATTGGGAAGTTTGGCGCGTTCTTCTAAGGTGGCTTGCATTGCTCTTTTTTTCGCGCCCTTTCGCGTTTTTCGCGGTAGAATCGCATTTCGCATTCCATTTCGCGGTTAATTCAAAAAGAGTGAACTCTTACTTTCATATAGCGTCAAAACGCGGTTTGTGGTAAAATCTTAATGTATACAGAGGCGTTATCCTACACAATCACGACTATATGGAGAGATTTATGGCTAGTTTGGACTTAGAGGAGCTACGGCTATCGCAATTAGACTCCGCCCCCATTTCCGATAATGAGGGGGGCTACATCGTTATACTCTACAACGACGATTATCACGCTCTGGATGAGGTCGTCTCGCAGGTGCAGATTGCTACAGGCTACGACATACAGCGCTGTATTGAAATCACCCTTGCCGCGCATACTCTGGGGCGCTCTATCGCATACTCTGGCGACGAGGCGGAGTGCGAGCGAGTAGCGGGAACGCTTCGCCGCATTCGCCTACAGGTGGAGACGGATAGGCTGTAGGGAGAAGCGAAGCCGCTCTCTCTCGTGTGCGCCTGTGTATCGCACATGAGGGAAAATTATACCTCTTTAGTTTCCGGTAAATCAGAGTGCAATTTGGTCTATTTTCGCCTCTGTGTTCTTCTTATGTCTTCGGTGCGCGGTCACTCCGGTTAGCAAATGGGCGGTGAC